>NZ_JADJSO010000048.1:0-90823 GCF_016711665.1 Candidatus Villigracilis saccharophilus | reverse complement strand
CCGTACCAGACCAGTCGCCTTACGGACAAACAAGTTGCTCATAACTCTCTCCTCTTGGCTAAGTTTTAAACAGGATTTGGCTTCCTGCGTTTAATATTGTCAAAACGTAGAATTCTCGATCTTGTTCTTTCTAATTTCACGATCGCGCCCAGCAAAGTTCCCTGCTCATACATCGAGCCTGGATTGATGCAAAGTGTCTTGCCGATGCGGGGAAGTGCCGCGGCCCTCGTGGATATGTCCGTGCAGACCGAGCAGGCTGAACCTTTTCGATCGACTCACGCAGCGCGCTGTGGAACCAACAGGCTTCATGGAATTGCCCGCCAGCACGGGACGCATGTCCTTGTCCAACTCAGGCGCTGTCAATTTAGGATTTATGCGGCACATGGATGTTGAAGATGGCATTGCGCGGATCAGCAAGCTGACAGGTCATCGCTATACCTGACTGCCAAGCGGAAACTCTCGTCCTCTTCACGGTGCGTGTCCCAGGAGTGCGGTTGCTCCAGCCCGGTGACCATTTCGTGATGATCATCAGCTGAGTCGCAACCCTTCACGACCAGCATCACGCGTCGGCTGGTGCGAATGATCAGCGTCCGCTTCATCCGCATCATCGTGCCAGGCGAGCAGTAAACTTTCATATCGGTGCCCTCGAGTTTTTATCCGCAAGATCCAAATCCATTTGCTGAACGACAGCAGAACTTCCGCGAGAAAGATGCCGCTAAGCTACGGTCAGGGTCTTTCTCAACTCAGCAATTTCGTCTGGATTGGTCGTAGCAGGGATAGTAGCGCGGCTGCGGACACGCTTAGTGAGGTCGGCAGAGTTCGTCTTCGTTCGTAGCAAACACCTGTTCGAGCAAAGTGATGCGGTAATTTTTTCCACCCTGATGTATGAACAGGATGACTGCCTTGCCCGTCATGTCGCCGCCGAGAATGTTTTGTCGGCATAGAATTTCCCCGCGTTAAAGGAAGCTTACTCCAGCAAATATCTGACCCGTGTACGTCTGTTGCAAAGAAAGAGTTGTCACATGCTTATCCTTTGGCTGAATTTTGACGAGCTGTTATTGAGGCTGTGAGATTAATTTTTTCGATTATACCCCGCGAAGAAAGATTTTCCATATTTTGTTAAAAAAATCGCCCGCCTTGGAAGGCGGGCTTGCTAAGGAGGAAGAACAATACAGCTACTTCAACGGGTCTGATAAAAGAAGATATTTCAAATACCCGCCCGCTCATGCTGATGAAACAAACTTGCGGCCACGAACTGCACAATGATCAGGAATACGTAAATTATACGCACTGAATTCTCTCGCTTTGTGATTGATAACGAGAGTATAAAAGTGGATGGTTAACCACATATTGCCGGCATGTTAAGGGTGAATTAAGGTTTGAATGCCTGCAACTGAATTTGGATGCGCCTGAACGTTGAAAACGTAATTCTTTTCTTGTGACATTTGGTACATAATGGTCTACTGTTTCGATGTAAAATTGAAATATTAGACTGAAATCCCCATCCAACGAGGACAAATGCAATATTCAGGTTCAAGCTTATTTGAGAAGCAAAAAGGGAGCAAATCCCTGCTCTTGAATCTGTTTTTTATTGCAAGCGCAGCAATTCTTGCATTTTACATGGTCCGCTCTGCATCAGCGGCAGAAAATGGTCAGCCTGTTCTGATCCTAACCTCCCAAAAACAGGAATATCTATTGGGGACACACCTCGAATATCTCGAAGACCCAAAAGGAGAGCTCACCTTCGAGCAGGTCCGCTCCGCACAATACGACTCAAAATTCAGCAGGGGGAAGCAGGATATCTTGAATTTTGGAACGACCGATTCTGTTTATTGGCTTCGACTGCGCATCCGCAATAATGCCCCAACCGCCGCAAGATGGCGGCTGGAACTGGCACGGCCAACGGTTAATACGATCATTCTTTACCTTCCCGAAAAAACAGGCACTCAATACACTGAAAAAAAGACTGGTTTTGTATATCCCTTTGCCACACGCGATATTCAGGATGAGGCATTTATCTTTAATCTTCCGATCGAATCAGGGTCTGAGCAACTCATTTACACGCGACATGAGCAAGGTGCTGGACCTGCCGCTTAGGATTTGGGAAGCCGACACTTTGGGCAGGCGCAAACATAATGTTCATACGCTCGTGGGGCTTGCTTTCGGCGCGTTGACCATCATGTTCATTTACAACTTATTCATTTCCTTCATGCTTTGGGATAGGGGTTTTCTATATTACTCATGCTTCCTGATCGCCATGATCTTCTACCTCGGGGTTGGGCAGGGCTACGCTTCACATTATTTATGGCCCGAACAGACCTTGATCAATACATTTATCGTTCCCCTTTCCATCGAATTTGCAATGATGGGCCTTCTTCTTTTCGCCGGTTCATTCTTACAAATTACAAAACAATCCAGGGGATGGCGGACCGCATATCAAATATCATTAACCCTGATAATTCTTTTCATACTGCCCACGCCCTTCATTGGGGCAAAAGTGCTGGACATTGTCTTTCCTCTTATTTTGTTAACTTTTATTTTTGTGCTCTCACTCGCAATACACGCCTGGCTCAACGGATATAAAGCGGCACGCTTCTACCTGATCCGTGGACGATCTTTCTTCCTTTCGTAACTTTTATTTCAACCCTGGAAAGTATGGGGTTTTTCACGATCCACAAAATTGATCCCCGATCAAATGGTCCTGTTCAGCAGTGTTTATATTGCCCGCCTTCCAATCGATCGCCCTGGCGGACCAATTTACTTATACCAAACAGGAAACCATCAACGCTCAATCCGCCTTCATGAGCAGCAGCGGAAAGCATTGACACTCACCAAAGAATTAACCCAAACCCTCGAACATGCGCGCGGAGCTTGGCAAATAGTTACGGAACGCACGCGAACTTACCGGAGGTGAATGACAGCTTGCCGGGAAGTGCTCGAACGCAAGCGCGCTCAACAGGAAGCCGAATTACTGGCCAGGTAGATCCGCTGACGGGTTGTTCAACCGCCGTCGCTTCCACCCGGCGGATCTGAAATTTAAGAATGCGATTCGTTACAAGCATCCGCTCTCGATCCTGATCTTTGACATTGACCTGTTCAAGAAGGTGAACGATACCTTCCGGGCACCAGATCGGCGACCAGCTTTGATCCATGTGGCGGAAATCTTCCACCGGCAGGCCCGCGGTTCGGGTGTTCTCGCGCGTTATGGCGGCGAGGAATTCATCGCCCTGCTGCCTGGAAACAACCAGCGCGGGATGCACAGCACTCCGCTGAACGACTGCGCAAGATGCCCGAAGATTCCATACTACAGATCGGGGGGCCATTCCATTTTCATTGACGATCTCCATGGAATAGCTGGAATGAAATTATTGATGAAATGACAGACATCGAGGAATTACTCAAACAAGCTGATGAAGCCCTCTATCTGGCAAAGGGCGCAGGACGAAACCGTGGTCGTTTTCGAAAAGAAGGGGTTCATCAGAACAAACCCCCGGTAAAAATAAGCCCACCATCTTTCCAGTTTATAAAATTTTACAGTAGGTAACCAAGAGCTTGTCCTTCAGCACGCTCCTGGTTTTGTGACATTTATTACGCAACAGGAAGTATCTTTCGTTGTAGAATTATCCTGTCATTGGAACCGAATGATGCGCGGTGCGCGTCAGGCTCGCTACCCAAAATTTGACGCATACTCCATCACAGGAGACCAAATGACACATCCCTACCCCCGAACCTTTTCCAGATCAAAGTAATTGAATCCATTCGCCTCGTCTCACCTGCCGAACGCGAGTCCCGCGCTGAAAGAGGCCAGCTATAACCTATTCTCGATGAAAGCCGAATATTTTCGATGACGTGACCGAACTCTGGCACAGGCGCGATGAGTTCCGAGCAATGGGCAGCCATCATGCGCGGTGACGAGTCGTATGCAGGCGCACGCTCACTTCGTCGTGGAAAGCAGCAGTCGAGGATATTTTGGATTCAAGTTTTTGTCCCAACCCATCAGGGACGCGCCGAGAATATTTTATTCGTGTTTGGTGAAGCCTGGGATGTATGTGCCAAGCAACATGCATTTCGACACCACCGATGCCAATATCCGCGCGCGCGGCGGACGCCCGACCAACCTGGTGATCGAAAAGCCTTCGATATTAACAATCCTGTCCATTCAAAGGCAACGTGGATATTGCAAAACTGCGAGCCTTCATTCAAAAGGTCGGGGAGAAAAATCCCGTTCGGGATGATGACAGTCACCAACAACGCGGGCGGCGGTCAGCCCGTTTCGTTGATGGAAAATCTCAAAGCGGTCGCCGCTGTCTATCGCGAATCCAAGATCCCGTTCTTCATTGTCCCGCCCGCTATGCCGAGAACGCCTAGCTTCATTCAAATTACGTGGAAGGGCTACGAGAACAAACCCGTGATCGATATTGCGCGCTGAGATGTACGCTCTGGCTGACGGCATGAACCATGAGCGCCGTAAGAAGGATGCCATCGTCAACATCGGCGGGCTGCTGTGCGTGAACGACGAGGCGCTGTTTCGAATGTCAAAATGAATTGATCCTGCGCGAAGGCTTTCCCGCACCTACGGTGGCGGACTCCGCAGGCCGCGACCCCTCGAAGCGATGGCGGTTGGTTTGCAGCCTTGAAGGGCTGGATGAAGCGTATCTGGCGTATCGTCTCTCGCAAACCGCGTATCTCGCGGCGCGCCTCAACGACGCGGGGATCCCAACAATTCAACCTGCGGGTGGACATGCCGTGTATTTGGATGCGGCGTCTGTCCTGCCGCACATCCCACAAGCAGAATTTCCCGGGCAGGCGCTGTGCGTCGAACTATACCGGGAAGGGGCAATTCGTGGGGTTGAGATCGGCTCGGTCATGTTTGCCTACCCCGACCCTGATTCTGGCAAAATGATCTATCCCAAGCTCGAGCTTTTGCGTCTCGCCATCCCGCGCCGCACCTACACCCAAAGTCACCTGGACTATGTCGCTGATTGCGCGGCGAAAATAAAATCACGCGCCGCATCCGTCCGCGGATATAAATTCACGTACGCGCCTGAACTGCTGAGACATTTCACCGCGAGGTTTGAACCGCTCTAATAATTTTAGAATTAACCGGGTAATTCAGCAAAAACAGGGCCTCGTATCAGAGCCCTGTTTTTGTCACGTTCATTTCATACTTATCAATGTTCCTCAAAGCAAACATGGAATTAACATATGTCTGCAATATGTCAATTCATTCGCGCGATTATAATCACGCTCATCAAAAAGCCTGTCGAATCCCACAATGATCCCGCCTTATTAATATTCATAGCGGCCTTGGAACAAATGAGAAATTAAAAATGGACTCAAACACTTTACTGAAGACTCAAACCATCCTGCTTATCGACGATGATAAACCCATGCTGCTTGGGCTGAAGACCTTTCTGGAACGTAATGGGTATAACGTAGCCGCTTGTGAAAGAGCACAGACGCAATAAAAATGGCTGAAGAATCCCTGCCTGATCTCATTGTTTGCGATATTATGATGCCACAGATGGATGGCTTTAAAGTCAGGGAGGCAATCTCCTCCAATCCGCGAACCCATAACATCCCATTCCTCTTCCTATCGGCCCGCGCTTCGCTGGATGATAAATTAAAAGGTTTAGATGACGGGGCCGACGATTACATCACGGAAACCTTTCGAGCCGCGTGAACTCGTGGCTCAGATCCAGGCCGTCTTTCGACGGCAGGATAAAAGCCATCAAGGCGCGACGGAAGAAATTAACCGTCAGATCGAACGTATCCAATCCGAGGTCACTCACAATTTCTCACACGAACTGCGCACCCCCATGATGCAGATCCTCATGTCGCTGGACATGGCTTTGCGCGATAAATATGATGACCCCAACGAGTTGAAATATTTTGTAGAAACCGCCCTGTCAAGATCTCATCGCTTATATACATTGATCGATGACCTGACCTTTCTCAGCAACTATGACATGGGAAATAAAATAAATTTTCGCCAAAAGGTCGATATCAAGAACGACTTTACGCTGCCGATCGCCTTGCTGCAGGATCAATATAAAGAGAAAGACCTGCGGGTGAATATAAACATCGCCGAGGGGCTGACCATCCACGCTCCGCGCCGCGAATTCAGGCTGGCATGTGCTCACATCATAGACAACAGCATGAAATTTTCCCCGCCCGCGACGCCGATCCTGGTAGACCTGTCTCCAAACGGCGATAGCGGTTGTATCCTCACCGTCACAAATTACGGGCCTGTCATTCCCGTTGAACTGCACGAGAAAGTATTTAAGCGTTATTATCAGGTCAGCCAGGGACTCGCCCGGGGAATATGGGGGCTTGGGAGTTGGTTGACGATTGCCCGCATCGTCGCGCGCGCTGGATGGAGATGTCACCATATTACCCACCGAGCATGGGTGCTGCACTCAAATGATCCTGGCCCGGCGCCCGCTTGAAATGTTTTAATTCCATGAACCGTACATGCATAAAATCCGCCGCGCAATCCTTCTGACGATCATCATACTTATTCTTGCGCAATCAGGAACTGCATGCGTGATCCAACAAGAAAAAAACCGATCCGTATCGCCATTTCAACCTGGGCGGCGCTGAACCGTTGGACCTTGCCGACCAACTTGGCTATTTCAAAAACATGGGGTCGAAGTAAAAATCTTACGCTTCTCAGTTTATAGTGATTCCATTGAAGCCTTAATCGATGGGAAAGTGGACGCGGGTATGCAGACATTGGATGATGCCATCCGTTCTTCATCTGAAGGCAGAAATGTGCGCGTCATTCTCTTAACCGACTACTCTTTCGGCAGCGACGGGCTGGTGGCGCGCCCGGGGATCGAGTCATTGGCTGATTTACCCGGGACCAGAATAGGGGTCGAGACTGGAACCGTAGGACATTTTTTCCCTGCTAAAAATACTGGAAGCTGCGAGTTAACCGCAGACGATATCACGATTGTCAGCATCCCCACCTGGGAAATCCAAGAGGCCATGCTTGAAGGAAAAATTGACGCGGGCGTAACCTGGGAGCCCTACCTTACCCGCACCGTGGAAACGACGGGCGGCGAGTGCTGATCACCAGCCGCGAATATCCGGAAACCATTGTTACAACCATGGCCTTTGACGCTGCGGTACTAGCCGAACGCCCTGAAGATGTGCAAAAAGTGGTCGCGGCATATTTCGACGCGGTGGATTACATTAAGTGAATACCCAGGATGCCTATCTGCGCATGGGACAGACCGAAGGCATCAGCGCCGCGGAATTTGAATCACAAGCAAGGGGCTCCGATATCTCGACCTGAAGGCCAACGCGGAGCTTTTTGGCGATCAAGCTGGCACAACAAGCCGCGCCTATGATCAGGCCAAAGCGATCGCTCAATTCCTTTTCGATCAGGGCATCATCTCTGTATTACCGGACCTCAATCAGCTGCTTGTGCCGCGCTTCATTAAAGAATTAAGCGAATAAGACCAGATGCGCTCAATAAAGATCAAGTTAACTCTCATATGGCGCTTAGCCTGGCAGGGCTGCTATTGACTCTGTTAATTTTCTACTCGGCAACCACGGCCAGTATTTGCCAGGGGCGAAAGCCCGTGCCGAGGTGCTATCCAATGAGTTCGAGTATGCCGTGGAGATCATGGCCGCAGAGAACGACTTCTTCTCCATGCAACGGCTGGTTGAAAAATCATCCTTGCTGGAAGATGTCATCCAGATCATCGTTATAGACACGCAGAATAATGTCCTGGCGCACACAAATTACAAATTGATCGGGCAGCCGCTCTCCTTTACTTCGCCAATGATCAACGAGTCGATCGTTCAGCACAGGAAGGTCAGCCAAATCGTTGAAGGACATGTAATATTCGTGACCCCATTACACGGCCAGATCTACACCAATGAATATCAGGATGTGATCGGCACATTATGGGTCGAAATTGACATCACCCCCACCATCGCCCTGACACAGCGATTATTTATAATCGTGACATTGCTGGCTGTAGCGATCTCCCTGCTTTTTTTCTTCGGTTATTACCTGACCGTGAAATCGATCATCATTGACCGCCTGCATGAGGTGGAAGTAGGAATTGCGCGTCACTTGCAAGGCAGCCTTCCATCAGCCATCATGATCAAAAGCTCCTTCGGAAGCGAAGATGAGATCAACACACTCGCTCAAACGTATAACTACCTGATCACTTCCTGCAGGATAGTCGAAAAAGCTAAAGACCGAACGTGATTTCGCCCTTTTGGTGATGGAAAGTTTGCGGGAAGGCTTGACCATTTCAAATGCTGAGCAACGTTTTGAATACGTCAACCCCGCATACGCAGGTCTGCTTGGACTGACGCCCGACCAAATTATCGGGCGATCCCCAAAAGATGTCACCCATCCGGATGATTTCGAAAAAAATTCGGAGGAAGAAAATCTCCGAAAAAGCGGAAAATCCTCGTCATACGAATTGCGATTGCTTGCCAGTGATGGAAATGAGGTACATGTGCTTATTTCCTCCGTTCCACGATTTCAAGACGGAAAGTTTGCGGGGAGTATCGCGGTCATCACAAACATCAGCCAACGCGCCCGCCTCGAACAAATGAAAAGCGATTTCATTAACCGTGCTTCGCATGAACTTCGTACCGCTTACCACCGCCATTCTGATGGCGGAACTGCTGGGAACTCCGCCAGAAGAGGATAAACAACAATTCCTGACCACACTGAAACAGCAGCTCAATCGTCAACGCCTGCTACTGAACGATATTTTTGCTTGGCCGGATCGAGAATAAGAAATTTGAGGTCTTTCTCTCGCCTGCGAATATCATGGCGGTCATTGAAGAGGCCATTTCAAGCGTGAAACCACAAGCTGATGCGCGCAAGATCGCCATTCAACTGAAAACCCCGGAAGAAACACTGCCCGAAATTCTGACAGACCGCCAGTCTCTAATTCAGGTTCTGTTAAACCTGCTCTCCAATGCCATAAAATACTCCCATCCACATGGACAGATCGTGGTCAGCGCACATCAGGCCGGAGAGTCGATTTTCGTCGAAGTGACAGATCAAGGAATGGGAATCCCCGAACAAGACCTCCCCCACATCGCCACCCGTTTCTATCGCGCTAAAAATGCGGCTCAAATGGAGATCCAGGGCACAGGCATCGGCCTTTACATTGTCAGTGAGATCATGCAAAGCCTGGGCGGCAGCCTGAAAATTTACAGCATTGAAAACGAAGGAACAACTGCAACCATTCGTCTTCCAATCAAGCCAAAGGACGATCATGACGCGCTGGCTTGAGCCTCAAGCAGTAACTGTTCCCGCCTCATTCTCGACTCTGGGACTGCACCCGCTTGTCGAGCAGACTCTGCTCCGACGCGGAATCAGCTCACCCGAAGAAATCGATGCGTTTTTGCATCCCGAAGCGACTCCATCCGCATCATTCCCAAATATTAAATCAGCAACAGAGCGCGTCAATCTGGCGATACGCAAAAACGAGACGATCTGCGTTTGGGGCGACTTCGACGTGGACGGTCAAACCTCCACAGCGTTATTGGTTCAGGCATTGCGGGCAATTGGCGCGGATGTAATTTATTACATCCCGATCCGTGGAAAAGAAAGTCACGGCGTTCATGTTGATTCACTCATGCCTATTATCGATCATGGCGCAAAATTAATTGTGACCTGCGACACAGGCATCACCGCGCACGAAGCGGTCGAGTACGCCAACTCACGCGGCGTGGATGTGATCATTACCGATCATCACGATCTGGGCGAAACACTTCCAAACGCAGTCGCCATCATTAATCCAAAAATGTTACCCAAAGACCATTTGCTTTCAAATTTAGCCGGCGTGGGTGTCGCGTATAAATTGGCAGAAGCGTTGTTGGATGATAAAACACGGTCTACGGTCAACGGTCTGCGCCCAGAGGATTTGCTGGACCTCGTCGCCCTCGGACTCATCGCAGATGTGGCATTGCTCAAAGGCGAGACACGTTCACTCGCGCAAAAAGGGATTCAAAAAATTCGAGAGACGAATCGACTCGGCTTGAAGGTTATCGCCGAATTATCGGGAACCAAACTGGAAACGCTGACTGAAGAAACCATCGGTTTTACATTTGCGCCGCGCCTAAATGCACTTGGCCGTTTGGGAGATGCAAACCCGGCGGTGGAATTACTCATTACAAATGACCCGGCCAGAGCACGAGTGCTCGCAGCACAAATCGAAGGGCTGAACGCGCAACGAAGATTATTAACATCCCAGGTTTACGAAGCGGCAGAAGCGCAGCTTCGAGCAAACCCTGACCTGTTGACCGAGCCAGCCATCGTGCTTTCTCATCACGACTGGCCCGGCGGTGTGGTGGGAATTGTCGCCAACAAACTCGTTGACCGCTACCACAAGCCCGCCATCCTCTTGAACGAATCCGAAGATGGGATCATGCGCGGATCAGCGCGTTCGATCGAGGGACTGCACATTACCGAAGCCATAGCCACGCAAAAAGAAATCCTGCATGGATTCGGCGGACATCCCATGGCGGCAGGCATGGCTTTTGATGCAGATAAATTAACCGAATTCCGAAAGGGACTTGGCAGAGCGATCGAAAAGCAGCTTGGCGAAGTCGTACGCGAAGAACCCACGCTTCAGATCGACGCCTGGCTTGGTTTAGGTGAAATCAATATTTCGCTCGCTGAAGCATTGGAAACGCTCGCGCCGTTCGGGGCTGGCAATCCATCGTTGATTTTCGCTTCGCGGGATGTGATGATGAAGTCTGTCTCAACCATTGGCAAAACCAAGGAACATCGCCGTTTGAATATAATAGATCAAGGCGGGAATACACAAAGTATTCTTTGGTGGGGCGGCGCGGGCGAAGAATTACCAGAATCCGACAGCAAATTTGATATTGCCTATTCCCTGCGCGCCAGCAGTTATCGCGGACAAAAACAGGTTACGCTGCAATTTGAGGAATTCAGAATTACCGAGGAAAAACCTGTCGAGATCAGGAAAGCAAAAGCTGAAATTAAAGATTTCCGTTTGCAGTCTTCGACTTTTGACGTTCGACCATCGACATTAGTTTGGGCAGAAGGCGCGGAAAGATCGAAAGGAAAATCCCGTTTTGAGTTGTATCCTTCTGATGAATTCGCCATCTACACAACGCCCCCATCGCCAGTGGAATTGAGAAAGGCATTGGAGATCGTCAAGCCAAAAATAATATCTGTATTCGCAATTCCGCCCGCTGAAGAAAAACCCGATGACTTTTTAAGCCGTCTTGCGGGCTTGTGCAAATATACGCTTAATAATTACGAAGGAAAAACCACGCTTAAAAAACTGGTCATAGCGATGGCATCCCGTGAAGCTGCCGTGCAAATCGGCCTGGAATGGCTCGCTGCAGGGGGGCAGCTCTCGGTACGCATTGAAGAAGATATAATTAGTTTATCCGTCATAAAGCAGGAAAAAAATCCCTATCTGCAAGCGGAATTATTCATTGCGCTGAAAGGCATACTCAATGAAACCTCTGCTTATCGAAAATATTTTGCAACAGTTGATCTGAAAACTCTTTTCTAATATGCATCCTGAAATAATATCCTGGTTACTTGAAGGCGACCCGTCCATTCGCTGGCAGGTCCAGCGGGACTTATTGAATTCCTCCCCAACAAAATATGAACCGGAGCGCAAAAAGATCGCAAAGGAAGGCTGGGGCGCAAGACTTCTGGATTTGCAAGACTCAAGCGGAACCTGGGGCGGCGGGATCTACGGCCCGAAGTGGATATCCACAACCTATACCATGTTGACCCTGCGCCTGCTCGGGTTGCAGACGAATCATCCACAGGCGAAACAGGCTTGCAAAATTTTTCTAGATGAAGGCAAATACACCGACGGCGGAATCAACTTCTTTTCGTATTCCTTGAAATACAGCGAAACTTGTGTCACTGGGATGATCCTCGCCCTGCTCGCATATTTTCGATATCCAGATGAATATATTCATTCCATTGCTTCATATTTGATCGGTCAGCAAATGCCCGATGGCGGTTGGAATTGCGAGTCCTACAAAGGCGCAACCCACGCATCCTTTCATACAACGATCTCAGTGCTTGAAGGTTTATTCGAGTATGAATGTCTTTTCCCAGAAAAGAAAAAGTCGATCAGCCAAGTCCGCGCCCGTGGACGTGAATTCCTGCTGGCACATCGTTTGTATAAATCGCACCGCACAGGAAAAATCTTCGACACGAAGATGACCGCGATGCCCTTCCCTCCCCGCTGGAAATACGACTTCATCCGCGCACTGGATTATTTCCGTAGTTGTGACGCTCCACGCGATGAACGCATGTCAGATGCGATTGAGCTTCTGCTGACGAAGCAAAAGAAAGATGGGACTTGGCCGATGAACAGCGGCATGTCTGGATTAAAATATTTTGATCTGGAGAAAGCAGGTCAACCCAGCAGGTGGAATACACTCAGGGCGCTGCGAATTTTGAATTGGTGGGATAAAAAAAGCCAGTAGAGATTGCCGCGCCTACTTTTCGAAGTCGATAAAATCATCCACACCGAATTGGTCTTCGTAGTAAATCAACAATTCTTCGGTTTTGCGTAAAAACTCAGCATCAACTTCTTCCTGTTCCCCCGCTTTTGATTCCAAAAACTCCTTATGAGTGATCAACTGCTCACGGAAACTGGGCACGGATGAAGCAGGCAAAAGCGGCTCGATCTCGCGGATCAAATCCAGCGTATCCCGAATGATCGTTAATGCATCAGGCAATGAAATATCATCATCCAGCAGCCTTCGCAGCACAATGCACTTATACGTTTTACAAGTGCGCGGGTAGTCCGCAGAGACATACACCGTACACATCCCATTCCAAAGCGGACAAGGCTGGGTAAAGCCGCGCTGACGCGGATCATTTCGGATCACTTTCAAACCGAGCGATTCTGCGGGGCTTAGCTCGGAGGCATTCAGCCTCACCCACGCAAAAAGATGACCCGAGCAGCACAACCCGCAGGATTTGCATAAGATTTGTGATTCAGATTCAGTCATAACTCACATCATATCAAAGATTCTTTGGCTTTTGCTCCCTTCGCCATCTCCGGCGAAATTTACCCGCAGAACGACGACGCCGAGAACAGCGGTTTGAGCTTGTGTAATTTATATAACGCCCAAGCTCTCTTCGTGAACGTGACGGGTATAATCTTTATGAAGCCAACGAAAGGAGTGCAATGAGTTACACCAAATCATTATTAAAAGGCACTCGTTTCATACTTATATTTTCTGTCATAGCCGTTTTATGTTTTAACATACAGGCGGTTAATGCATCATGTGTAGAACCAGGCGATCCTGAAACAGAGTTCAGTAACAACGCTGCCGTGTTTTCTGGCACGGTTGTATATATCTCAGGTGTAAACGGCTTATGGATGGACGGTATTACAAGAACTTTAATGTCAATTGGATTTCATCCAGCAGATTTTTATCACAGACTTTTCCTTGGACGCAGAATTGTTTTTGAAGTAGATAGGTCCTGGAAAGGCGTTGAAACTTCAAGTGTTATGATTCGCACAGGATATTACACTGGAAATTCTTCTGGTTATCCTTTTGAAATTGGAAATTATTATTTGGTTTATGCAAGCCATGCCTATGGAGACCCTGAAAAGTATTTACTGACAAGTCTCTGCTCTCGTACATTAGTGTCTCCAAACAATTCTGAGGATATAGCGTATTTAAACAATCTTCCAACTTTGGAATTAAGCTATTTTCCTGCCATAATCAGAACTATAGATAGTTCGCAAATTATTACAATCTTGCTTCTTGTGGGATTTGTATACATTTTTGGACGCAGAAGGAAGCATGAATAAACTCAAATTGTAAGTAATGCTTCAGAAAACCGAATCAACCACCCCTTAAGAAAGAAGCGGACGCGATGAGCGTCCGCTTCTCTTTAATTAAGTGGCAATCCCAACTCCTCCAATTTCTCTTTGGTCGGCACACCCTTCTCATCCCAGCCGCGGAGCTTGTAGAATTCTGGCAGCATCTTATCGAGTTCAACAACCATGCCTTTAGCGGGACCGTCGGGCAACGGCTCGTGCAACATGCGGTGTGGAAGCGTATCCTCAGTTGAGCCAGCCTTGAGCAGGAACATGCGCTCCAGGTTATACACACGTTCGGCAGCTTTCAATGCTTCTTGAGGAGTGTAATTCGCGCCCGTAGACAAGTTCATCATCTCGGCAAGACGCTCTGGCAGGATCATACGATCCTTGTTGAACGCATAACGAATAGCGACGAAGACGCACAGACCAGAGCTGTCCATCAACGCGAATGAATCTTCAAAATGCTTGACGAGTTCAGGCTTGCCTTCGGTGGTGAGCGGATTCTCTTTCACAGGCACGCCGAAGACTTCTTCATAAGCAACGTCACCTTCCATGTGTGACGCGCCTTTATTGGATGTGGCATACAGCAAGCCCATGCCCTGTGATCCGCGCGGATCATAGCCGGGGAATTCCTGCTTGCGTGTGGTGACTGCAATTTCAGGATGACCATATTTTTCCGCGAGGCGATAGCTGCCCATCGCGAGATCATTTCCAAAACCTTCACGATATGCCATCAACTTGATCATTGCGATCATCGCATCATGGTCGCCAAATTTCAACGGCATCCCAATGATCTCTTCAGAAATATATCCCTTCTCGTACATTTCCATCGCTGCGGCAATCGTCATGCCGGTTGTGATGGTGTCCATGCCGTATTCGTTGCACAGATAATTCGCCTTGAGCAGCGCGGCGAGGTCGCTCACTCCGCAGCCCGTTCCCAGCGACGAAATCGTTTCATACTCAGGGCCTTCGCCCTTGCCTTTATATTTTCCATCGGGTACTTCGGTCAAACGTCCGCACGAAAGCGGACAGCGATAACAAGGCGTGTGACGGATCAAATATTGATTCTTGAGCGCGTCGCCATCAATGTTATTCACATGCTCAAACGTGCCCTGCAAAAAATTCCGCGTCGGTAAAATGCCGAGCGTGTTCGTCACTTGCGGCACATACGACGTTCCGTAAATGCGCATGTTCGAACCCTTCTTCACATCCGCGCCTACATTCTTGGATGTGTCCACGCTCAACGCGCGCATTCCTTCGGGGTCAAACAGCGGCGGGTTTTTATTTCCCATCGCCACGACCGCCTTAAGATTCTTACTGCCCATCACCGCGCCGACTCCAGAACGAGCCGCCGCGCGATGCTTGTCATTCATGATCGCTGCCATCAATGCGAGGTTCTCACCCGCAGGGCCAATACACGCGACTCTCGCATCAGCGGATGTTTCTGCCTTTAGGATATCCGTGGTCTCATGCGTATCCTTCCCCCAAACATGCGCCGCAGACCTGACCTCGATCTGGTCCTCGTTTACAAAGAGATATACCGGCTCGGACGACTTCCCCTCAAAGATGTACATGTCGAATCCCGTGCGTTTCATCCAGGTTGGGAATTCGCCGCCCGAATTGGAGTGCGCCAGCGCCCCCGTCAGCGGAGACTTGGTCACGACCATGTAGCGATTCCCAGTCGGCGCAGGAGTCGCTGTCAGCGGGCCAGTGGCGAAGATCAATTTATTCTCCGGTGAAAGCGGATCAGCCATCGGATCCATTTCCTTATACAGATAATGGATCGCCCATCCGCGCCCGCCGAGATAATCGCGCGCGATCTTCGGGTCAACATCTTCCTGGGTTACTTTTTTGGTGGTGAGGTTTACTCGTAGGATTTTTAGGTGCCAGCCGTACATGGGAGTTCTCCTTATGCGGTGGTTGAGACGCAAGCAGTCGAAACCACCTGTAACTAAAAGTATTTATCTTACATGGCGGTCTCGATATGCCTTCGGCTGTCGCCTCAGGCTACTCGACCACCAGAGTATAAATCAACCGCCAGCGATCGCGGAAAAAGCCGTGACCATATCGCCTTCTTTGAGCGGGGTATTCATATCCACAGTAATGCCGTTTAAGACAATCACACTTTCATCATTAAGTGGAATGTCAAAACGTGAAATCGCCTGATAGACCGTTGTCCCATCGGGAACATCGAGTTCCACCACACCGTGCTTTGCTTCGGGAGGCAGGGCTTCACGATAGTTGGCGATCAGTTTGACGCGGATCATCATTTGTGGATTCTAGCACGATACAAGTTGGATTGGGAAACCCAAGTTACAATTGAACAAATCTTAAGAGTCGGAGCGGGCATGTCAAATAAACTTGCATTGATCAGCGGGGCATCCAGCGGAATCGGAGAGGCGTTTGCGCGTCAACTGGCAGAACAGGGAATTGACCTGTGCATTACCGGGCGGCGCAAGGAAAGGCTGGACTCCATCGCCGCGGAGTTACAACAAAGATATAAAATCAGCGTGGATGTCATTGTAGCGGACCTGGCGACAGAAGACGGTATCAGCAAAGTTGAAACCTGGATCAAAGCGCATCCGTCCATTACTCTGCTGATCAACAACGCGGGCTTTGGCGCGCGCGGTCTCTTTGCGAACAAGCCCTCTGAGAAATACATGGAGATGATCTCTGTCCACGTGACAGCGGCCATGCGATTAACTTCCGCTGTATTACCTGCCATGATACAAGCAAAACAGGGAGCGATCATCAATGTTTCATCCATCACGGCATTCCTGCCGCTGGCTGGCAACGCGGTCTATTCAGGAACCAAGTCATTCTTAAATTCATTTACCCAGGCTTTATCCTACGAATTAAAGAACACAGGTGTAAAAGTTCAAACTCTCGTACCAGGTTTTACTTATAGTGATTTTCATAAACGTCCTGATTACTCAAAGACCAATACCTATGCATCCGTCCCAAAGATATTATGGATGACCTCCGAGAATGTTGTAAAAACTTCGTTGAGGGCCTTGGAAAAGAATAGGCTTTTTTGTATTCCTGGATTTATCAACAAACTGATCGTGCTGGCAGGCAAAAGCGGTCTCGCCGCTCTGGGTTCTGAGGTCATGGCACAAATCTATATGCGATCCGCAAAGAAAGCGGCGGGTAAAAATATATGAAACGACAGATCCCCTACCACGGCTGGTGTTTCGTTTGTGGGACTGACAACCCGCATAGTATTGGTATCACCATGTTCGTGGACGATGATGGTGTGCTGACCTCTGAGTTCACCCTGAACCAAACGCATCAAGGTCCGCCCGGACATTCGCACGGTGGCGCATCCGCGGCAGTATTGGATGAAGCCATGGGCTTATGCGTTTGGGCGGCGGGACATAAAGTATTGGCAGCCAATCTGGAAGTAAATTATCGCAAGCCGCTTCCGCTCAATCAACCGCTGACTCTCGAAGCCCGCATCACTCAGGTGGATGAGCGGAAAATCCACACGACAGGTGAAATCAAACTCGCAGATTCAACCGTCGCCGTGAGCGGACGCGGGCTTTACATCTCCGCGCCGCATTTATTCGAGCAGTTCCTGTCCAACAGGGAGAATTCATGAAAACCATCGGGTTGATCGGCGGGATGAGCTGGGAATCATCGATTGAGTATTACCGCATCATCAATGAGACTGCAAAAGATAAACTCGGCGGTCTGCACTCTGCAAAAAGTTTAATGGTCACGGTTGATTTTGCCGAGATCGAAAAATTACAGCACGAAGGAAAGTGGGATGAAGCCGCGCAGATACTTGTCAAATGCGCTCAAGGTCTTGAACGCGGCGGCGCTGATTTTATCGTTCTGTGCACAAACACAATGCACAAACTGGCGGACCAGATCATCGCCAGCGTGAATATTCCATTTTTGCATATTGCCGATGCGACCGCTGAAAAGATCGTCTCGGCAGGAATAAAAAAGATAGGACTGCTCGGCACACGCTTTACAATGGAACATGATTTTTATAAAGGGCGCCTGATAGAGAATTTTGGGTTGGATGTGCTCACTCCATTCGAACCTGACCGCGCCATCGTCCATCGCGTGATCTACGAAGAACTGGTGCAGGGGAAGATCGTGGAAAAATCACGCGCGGAATACAGGCGCATCATGGAAAGGCTCATTACCGAAGGCGCGCAGGGAATTATCCTCGGATGTACTGAGATCGAATTGCTCGTCGGTCAGGAAGATAGCAGCGTACCGCTTTTTCCAACCACCTCCATTCACGCAATTAGCGCGGTTGAATACGCGTTAAAGTAAAAATGAAGCGATCTATCTTATTATTCCTCGCCCTGCTATTAAGTGCCTGCGTGGCGCAACCCACCCTTGTGCCTTCCACCACAACAAGCGCACCACTGGTGCTCAGATCGGAAGAAAATCCTTACGCACCACAAGCGGGCGATTTGGATAAACAACAAGCCGGCGTGATCCTGACATCTCTGGATCTTTTAGAGCGTACCGATCTTGATCCGGTGCGAACCGAATTGAGTATTTTAGGTTCCATGCCAAACGTGTGTAATGAACTACGCGTCAAAGTCAACCCGCCCGATGATAGTTACAATGTCTTTATTGAAATATACAGCCTGATAGACCCCAAAGAAAATTGTGACAACGTGTTCCAGCAATTCAAGGCACAGATCACTCTTGGGATCTACTCCCAGGGTCGGTACTCGCTTTGGGTAAATAAAATATATATTGGGGATTTCACGTCATACTAATTAATTTTCCTTGCTGATGGCCCCCACCCGCCCATTCGTCAACTTAAGCAGATCCTCAACCGCCAATTGAATATCCAATCCACGCTGACCGCCTGAAATATAAATTTTTCCGTATTCATGCGCCACGGAATCAACAACCACCTGAAATCCCTTGTTGATCAGCGCCAGCGGAGAAATTCCGCCCGCTTGAAGCCCTGTTAACTGCTCCGCTTCACGCTCCGTCGGTAAATGTACTTTCTTCTCATTTAGGAAAGCAGCCAGCAATTTCAAATCCACCACCCGCGGACCGGGCACAACCGCCAGGATCGGTTTCTTCTTTTCGCGCACAACCACGATCGTCTTAAAAACCTGTTCAGGGGGAACGCCCATGTACTGGGCGGCTTCGACCGCGCCAAGCTTTTCGGCGGGCATTTGATGCGCCGCGTATTGCACCTTGCGGGCATCCAAAAATCTTGTGACATTATTCGTGATGTTCATCTTATATAAAATCCTGTACAATTATAAGCACAAAGGAGATCCTCATCTCATGCCCGACCAGGAAGCTGAACGACTAAAACGACTCCGCGAGAAACAACTGACCGACCGCGACCCGTTGACCAAACAGCGCACCTTTCAGCATACAAGCTCGGTCAAAGAAAAACGGATGAGAAAACCTTTCTCTTTTTCAAAAGCGTGGAGCGACATTCCCCATGTGATCAAATACCCGTTCTACGCGCTCATCATTGGCGTGCTCATCATCCTGATTCTACCAACTTTTTGGATCTCTCCTTACACTTTTATCACCAGTCTTGCTGTCACAGCCATCTTGATCATCTTCGGATTGATCCTGGGCAACTCGATCGACCTGCGGGATGAGATCAAAGACAACCTAAAATAAGCGGATCAGGCTCCCCCATACCTGCCTCCGTCCAAATAAAATTCGCCACCCGATAAAAAATCCAGCCACAGGAGACTTAACATGATCACTAACGAAATACTTTCCCGATTTGAGCTGTTCAAAGGACTCCCCGAGTCACTGCTGACAGAGATCGCCGCGCTCTCAGAAGAAGTCTCTGTCAAGCAGGGAGAATTCGTCTTTCGTGAAGGCGAAAGAGCGGACAAACTACATTTTCTGCTTAACGGCAGCGTTGCCCTGCGTGTGAAGCTTACCTCGAGACCTGAAAGTATCACGGTCTCTTTCGTCTCGATGCCATATCAAAGTTTTGGATGGTCTGGAATCGTTGCGCCGAACCACTACACCTCCAGCGCTGAATGTGACGAGGATTCAACGCTGATGATCATCCCTGCGAGTCCATTCATGAAATTACTCGAAGCAAATCCCGAATCTGGATTTAAAGTCATACAGCGCATCGCAGAGATCATCGCAGACCGCCTGCGGAACAGCCGCCAGGCTTTGCTGAAGACGATGTAGAGATTATCTCGAATATCCCCGGCCGCAGAGCACATGGAGTTTCCAATAACTCGATGACTCTGCGGCTAATTTATTTATTTTCACAACAAGCGGTAAAATAAGCCACCATGAAATCAACCAACTCCGCCATTCCACTCGAAAAACTTCTCGAACAATTACCGGAAAAATACATCGGCACTGACCGGGATTTGATCATGCGCGCCTATCGAGTGGCGGAGGAGGCGCATCGCGAACAAACACGGCATTCCGGTGAACCTTATATAAATCATTGTCTCTCAGTTGCCAGCATTTTGGCCGAGCTTAGAGTACCGCCGGAGGTGATCGCGGCCGGTCTTCTGCATGACACAGTGGAAGACACGAGCGTCACTCTCGCAGATATCCGCCGTGACTTTGGCGAGACCATCACATCCCTCGTGGACGGCGTCACCAAGTTAACACACCTTCCGCGCGTCTCACGCGGAGATCAGCACGCCGGTAATGATGATGATAAACAGGGAGCTGAGGAAATACCGATCGCCCCCGCACTGCTTGGGCGCAAGGAAGACATCGTCTCGGAGACCCTGCGCAAAACATTCCTCGCCATGGGCAAGGACGTGCGAGTCATGTTCATCAAACTGGCCGACCGCCTGCACAATATGCGCACGCTCAGCTATGCGCCAGAACATAAGCGCAAACGAATCGCCCAGGAAACGCTCGATATTTTTTGCCCGGTTGCGAATCGACTCGGCATCTGGCAGATCAAATGGGAACTCGAAGACCTGGCCTTCCGCTATGTCAATCCCACTAAATATAGAGAGATCGCAGAACTGCTGACCGAGAAAAGACCCGACCGCGAATCCCAACTCGAAACCATTAAAGAAAACCTCGTACAACTGCTTGCTCAGAACAACATCAAGGCCGAGATCAGCGGCCGCCCCAAACACATTTATTCCATTTACAAGAAAATGCAGAAGAAGGATAAGCCCTTCGACATGGTGCGGGATGTGCGCGCAGTCCGATTGATCGTACCGGATATTCCATCCTGTTACGCGGCGCTCGGCATTATCCACACTTCCTGGCGTCCGATCAAAGATGAATTCGACGATTACATCGCGGCGCCCAAGGATAATTTCTATCAATCCCTGCACACGGCTGTGATCTATGAGGACCGGCGTCCGCTCGAAGTACAGATCCGCACCCACGACATGCACCTCAACGCGGAGTACGGCATTGCCGCGCACTGGCGCTACAAGGAAGGCACCAAACAGTCGGATAAAAATTACGAGCAGCATATCAATTCCCTGCGATCGATGATGGAATGGGGACCCGATGTGCGCGACGCAGCTGAATTCGTAGAGTCGATGCACACCGATGTATTTCAAGACCGTGTGTACATCTTCACGCCGCGTGGTGATGCCATTGACCTGCCGGCCGGGTCCACCCCCATTGACTTTGCCTATCATGTCCACACGGATATTGGCCATTGTTGTCGCGGCGCGCGTATTAATGGAAAACTTGTCCCGTTGTACCAGGAACTCAAGACCGGTGATCAGGTCGAGATCCTGACAGCCAAGCGTGGCGGTCCCAGCCGCGATTGGTTAAACGTGAATCTTGGGCTGGTCAAAACCCAACGCGCGCGTTCCAAGATCAAGGTCTGGTTCAAGAAACAGGAAGATGAACAGAACCTGCAGCAGGGCCGCGATACGCTTGAAAAAGAACTGCAAAGACTCGGCCTCAAAGATATCAACTTTGAAAAAATGGCGCGCGAGCTTAATTACAAAACGCCGGATGAAATGTTCATCGAACTGGGTAACGGCGATCTTCCTGTCAGTAAAATCATCAAGCAATTCTCACAGCAGGAAGAAGTCCTTGATATCTTCGAGATAAGCCCAACACATTCTCCGGCCACATCAACAAACGCCATCGAAGTGGTTGGGCTAAAAGGCATGCTCACCACCATGGGCCGCTGCTGTAACCCCATGCCGGGCGAACCGATCATCGGATTCGTAACACGCGGACGCGGAGCAACCATTCACCGTCAGGATTGCCCGAACATCCTGCAGACCAAAGACCGCGAACGTTTGCTTCAAGTCAGCTGGGGGCATATTGAACGCACCTATCCAGTGCCGATAAAAATAAAAGCCTACGACCGTCAGGGATTGGTAAACGACATTTCGAACCTGCTGGCTGATGAAAGCATCAATATTGCCGACGTGGCCGTAAACACCAACCGCAGCATTGCTGACCTGCGACTCGTCATAGAAGTAAAAGATCTCACACAACTCAGCCGGATCCTGACCCGTATCGAAAACCTGCCCAATGTAATGGAAGCGCACCGAACAAATCCGGGCTAAATTTTCAGGTTCCGTCTCAAAGTGATTGCGGTATAATCCGCCGCCTCAAGCCATGTTATCAGTCACTGAAGCGCGCGAGCGCATCCTCTCCTGTTTTCAAGCCGCCGAAGAAGAAACCCTTCCGTTGAATGATTGCGCCAATCGCATTCTTGCGGCGGATGTGCCTGCACCGCATGACCTCCCCCTCTTTGACAATTCATCCATGGATGGGTTTGCCGTGCGATCCGCAGACGCTTCGCTCTTAACCCTCAGCGTGGTTGCAGACATTCCGGCTGGCTCGGTACCGATGGTGGCCCTCACGCGAGGCCAAGCCGCGCGGATCATGACCGGCGCACAATTGCCGGACGGCGCTGATGCCGTCATTCCCGTGGAAGATACAGATTTCAACTCGCGTGAAGCTGGAACTTCCGCGCCCAAAACCGTTTCTTTCACAAAAAATATAATGCAAGGAGATAATGTCCGCGCACGCGGGGTTGACCTGCACGCAGGCGACGTGGTCTTGCAAAAAGGCCGCAAACTCAAGCCGCAGGATCTTGGCCTGCTGGCGATGCTGGGATTTGCAAATGTGAAGGTGCATAAGAAACCGCGCGTGGCACTGCTTTCTTCCGGTGATGAACTGGTTGAAGTGGATGCGGTATTGACCGCAGGCAAGATCCATGACTCAAATTCCTACGCGCTGGCCGCACTCATGCAACAGGCAGGGGCCGAAGTGATCCGTTTGGGTGTGGCAAAAGATACACGCTCATCTGTGGAAGGCTTGCTGCAGCAAGCGGTGGCGCAAAATGTGGACCTGATCGTCACCTCCGCGGGGGTGAGCGTGGGCGCGTTTGACTTTATCAAAGAAGTGATCGAGTCGAATGGCAGGCTGGATTTCTGGCGCGTGAACATGCGTCCCGGCAAGCCGGTTGTTTTTGGAGAATATCACGGCACGCCGTTCATTGGCTTGCCGGGCAATCCTGTTTCCGCGTTCGTGGGACTGGAGGTTTTTGTGCGCCCCACACTCGAAAAGCTGAGCGGCCAATTGGATGGAAACAGGCGCACAGTTAAAGTAAGATGCGACGAGGAGATCGAGTCTGATGGACGCGAGAGTTATCTGCGCGCCAGAATACGCGATGAAAACGGGGTCCACTTCGCAACATTGACCGGGCCGCAAGGCTCGGGAAACCTGCTCTCTCTCGTTCAGGCGGATGCTTTACTAATTATCCCCGCTGGTGTAAAATGCGTGCCTGTTGGTCAGGAAGTTGAGGCCATCTTATTATGAGGAAACATGGATAAATGGTTGTATCGTATTTCGGTCGTGCTCGTGGTGTTGGGTATACTGGTTTCAATTTACATGACCATTTACAAAGTCACATCCAACGATTCGATGTGCCTGGGTTCAGGGGACTGCTCGACGGTGAATGCCAGCCGTTATTCTGAAGTGAATGGAATTCCCGTGGCGGCGATCGGCGTCTTGGGATATGTGGCAATTCTTGCGGTGCTGTATTTTGAGACTCGGAACAATTTCTTCAAAAAGAACGGTACGCTCTTGATCTTTGGCATGGCGCTGACAGGGTTCCTGTTCACCGTCTGGCTTATTTATGTTGAGATCGCGTATCTGAGGGCGATCTGCCCATTTTGTGTTACATCACAGGTGGCAATGACCATAATTTTCATTATTGCTGTCATGCGCCTAATCAGACAACCCCAATCTTAGGAGGAAGCAAATAATGCCCCGTATTAAGTGTCACTACATAGATTGCGTGTTCGTGGACGAAGGATATTGTTCCGCCGCCGCCGTTGAATTGGATCCAGATACTGGATGTAATACCTACTCCGCCACCGACGGTGTCGCCAAGAAAGCTGACGACTGGGACGAGGAAGAGGAAACAGAAGACTGGGACGAAGAAGAAGGCGATGAAGAAGACGATGACTGGCTGAACGATGACGAAGAAGACGAGTTCTAGCCGCATCGCCTAACTGAAAAATGATCCTGCAAAAACAGCCTGCTCTTTGCGAGCGGGCTGTTTTGATTCATCCAATTTTGCCACAGAGAAAAACAGAGTTTTAAAGGTTCTTCTCAAACGACTCTGTGTGCTCCCTTGGCACCGGCCATCGGCTTCGGTTCGCGACGCGATGCGAAGGAGGTGTCTGGTAATGCCTCTTATGCAAGAGATATATTATTTCGAAAACTGATACAACAACACGCCCGCCGCGACTGCGAGGTTCAATGAGCTTACGCGTCCGTGCATCGGAAGTGAGACGGTCACATCACAGGCGGCAGTTTGTTCGGGCGACAATCCTTTTTGTTCGTTGCCCAATACCAAACTCCACGGTTCGCGCGGGATCAATGCGCGGTAATCCGAATCCGCTTTGGCAGAGGTGCCGATGAGTTGATGCTTTTCCTGACGCGCCCATTTGATAAATTCATCGAAAGATGTTTGAATGACCGGCTTCCAGAATAAAGTTCCCATGCTGGCGCGGATGACGGTGGGATGATACAGCTCCACGCCGCCATCGAGCATGAAGAGCGCATCCGCCCCGACCGCGTCCATGCTGCGTAAGACTGTCCCAACATTGCCCGGGTCTTGCGAAGCCACCAACGCCACAGCGTGCCGAATGGGTTTCAGGTCTTTGAATTGTGTTTTCTTCTGGCGGACAATGGCAAGAATTCCCTGGGGATTTTCCTTGTCCGCCAGGGACTCCATCACTTGCGCTGTAACAGGCTGGGGCTGGAAGTTGAGGCGCGAGATCAGGTCATGCGCGAATGGACTGGTCAACAAGCCAGAGGCATACAAGATCGTCTCGACATCCCAGCCCGCTTCGACAACTTCGCCAACATGATGGATGCCTTCCACAAGGAATAATCCGCTTTCAACGCGCGCCTTCTTTTGGCGCAAAGCGCGCGCCTGTTTGATAAGCGGATTACTTAAACTGGTGATCAATGGTTTGTGCATAGCCCCATTGTAAATGATTCTCATTTGGTCACGACAGTCAATTTACAGGATCTTAATTTTTGACTTCCTTTTTCCCGATAGATTGATTACACTGAATTTCGAACGCATAGGAGAATACCCATGACCACCCTCTCTCAGAAAACCGAACAAGCAAATTACTGGCAATTCGCCTTATGGCTGGCGCTCTTTACTGTTTTTTATAATGTCGCGGAAGGATTGATCTCGATCTTCTTCGGCATCAGCGATGAAGCCTTGACCCTTTTTGGATTCGGCGTGGATTCGTTTATCGAGGTCATGTCCGGGCTGGGGATTCTTGCCATGATCCTCCGCATTCGACAGAATCCTGATACGTCACGAACAAAATTCGAAGTCACAGCATTGCGAGTCACAGGCACGGCATTTTATCTGTTGGCTATTGGGCTTGGAGCAACCGCCATCTACAATTTATTTGTTGCCCATAAACCTGAAACAACCCTTCCAGGGCTGATCATTTCCGCGGTGTCCATTGCGGTCATGTGGGCGCTGGTGATGGGCAAACGCAAAGTCGGGCGCGCGCTCAATTCCATGCCGATCCTTGCGGATGCCAATTGCACAATGGTCTGCATATACATGTCGCTGGTGCTTCTGGCTTCCAGCTTGATCTATGAATTAACAGGCTTTGGGTTCATAGACAGCATCGGCGCGCTGGGATTGATCTACTTCTCTTACAAGGAAGGTCGTGAATCCTTCGATAAAGCCAATGGACTGGAGTGTGCCTGCGAAGACGAAAATTGCAAGGAGTAAGGCGTAGTTTATAATTCCATCCATGAAAATATTTCGATGGCTGGCTTTTTCGTTGACATTCTTCTTGATCGCATGTCAGCCAGATAAATCTTCTACAATTTCGATCATTGAAAACGGACAGGTGCAGATCGTCAATTCGGCGGAACGTGTGCCGCTACTCCTGCTGACGCAAAATGGAATCACGATCCAACCCAATGACCGTGTTCTGTTGAACGGCGTCTCCGTTCCGATCGACCAGACCATCCCTGAAACAGAACAAATCCAATTACAGATCCGCCGCGCAGTGACATTGACCCTTGTCACACCGCAGGAACAACAAACCATTCAAACCTCTGCGTTCACGGTGGGACAGGCTTTAGCGGATGCGGGATATGCTCTAACCAAGAATGATCTGATCAACCCGCCTGCCGAAACCCCGATTACACAAGACCTGACGATCAACTACACACCCGCGCGCGAACTATCCATCCTCATCGGTGATCGTGAGATAAGAGTCCGCTCTGCCGCAGGGACGGTTGGCGATGCCCTTGCCGAGGCTGGGATCCCGCTCATGGGCGCAGACACCAGCTTCCCCGCAGAGAGCGAAGCGCCGCCCACAGATGGCAGTCAGATCAACGTGGTGCGCATCCACGAAACGATCGAAGTCGCGTTGAAGCCGATCCCATTTACTGAAGAGGTAGTCACATCTCCAGATGTGCCTTTCGGTGAAAAGGAAACGATCCAGCCCGGTCTGGAGGGACTCGCGATGACCCGCACGCGGGTGCGATATGAAAACGGGATCGAGGTCAGCCGTGTCCAGGAAGATGAAACTGTGATGCGCGAACCTCAGAAGCGCATTGTGCAAAGCGGAGAGAAGATCGTGCTCTCGCCGGTCGGAGGAAATAATCCCAGCGAATATTGGACCGCGGTGGAGATGTACGCAACCGTATATTCACCCTGCGCCTCTGGCACAGGCGGATGCTCCTACGGAACCGCCAGCGGCGCGCGCGCAGGCTATGGCATCGTGGCGGTGGACTATTCCATCTATAGTTATCTGGCTGGGATGCGCGTGTATATCCCCGGGTACGGAACCGGCACCATCGGAGACACAGGCGGCGGACCGATCATTGAATCGGCGTTCGGCGTGCCGCGCACAAAATGGATCGACCTCGGATACAATGACGGCGAATTGGGAAATATCTCCGGCTGGGTCACTGTCTATTTTCTCGCGCCTGCCCCGGCGGAGATCCCATATTTTATGAAATAACAATCATGTCGTTGCGAACCGCGCTCTTGTTCTTTGGCGGTGAAGCAACCTCCTTTGAAACTGAAATACTTTTTGAAACAGGAGATTGCGTCGTCGGGAAGAGCATCCCTCCTCGCAACGACATTTGTACGGTAGAGCAATAACAAAAAAAAATTCTGCGGAAACATCCCTTTGGGTAAAATGTCGCGCACACAAAAAAGCATCATCGCAATCCTTTCCCTCATCATTGCCCTGCTCCTCGGCGCGATAGGATTTACCGCATTCCGTCAGTATCAGTCCTTTGCAGACCAGCCGCTTGGACCTGCGCTCCCATACACGCCCATCAGCCTGCCGCCCACGTGGACTCCCGACCCAGGCATTGTTGTGCAAAATGGAGATGTCACACTTGTGCCAACGATCTCCTTCCCCACCAACACCCCGCAATCCTTTTGCGGCGGTCAGAGCGTGATGAACATCGTCGTGATCGGCGCGGACTCGCGGGCGGATTCCTATCAATATGGATTGGGTGATGCCATCCGTCTGGTGCGTGTGGACTTTGTCACGCCCAAAGTGACCATCCTCGAATTCCCGCGTGACCTGTGGGTGGAGATCCCTCACATCTCCGATAATCTCGATGGCCAGGACCATGAAAAATTAAATCAAGCCTATTTATATGGTCAGCCCGGCTTTGGGTATTGGGAGGATCCAAGCGGCGGCCCCGGACTGCTGGCGCTGACTCTCAACTTGAACTTTGGCGTGAAAACAGATCATTATGTTTCGATCAACATGCGCACCTTCGTCAATGTGGTCAATGCTGTGGATGGGATCGACATTAATGTGCCCGATAAGGCCGCATCCAAACTTTTCGGCCTGCCTGTTGGCGAGAATCACCTGAACGGCGACCAGGCGCTCAAGGTGGCGCGCAACCGTCAGCAGGGAACATTCGACCGCGCCGACAATCAGAACATCGTATTGTGCGCCTTGCGCAAGAAACTGACCAATCCAAAAGTGATGACCCAGATCCCCGACCTGATCGACTCGTTCCGCGACAACATCCTGACCGATTTCACGCCCGCCCAGCTCGGTCAGCTTGCCTGCCTCGGCACAAGACTGCCGCCGCAAAATATTCAATTCGCCAGCTTCCCGCAGGAACTCTTCGCGCAGACCCGCGTGCTTGACCCCGTCTTTGATAAAAGGGTTTTTATCTGGGATGTGGATTTCGCCGTCCTGAGCGATTACGTCCGCCGCTTCCAGGCGGGCACTTGGCCCGTGCCGCCGCTCCCCTCCGCATTTACCGAAGAAGAAACCGAGATCGTATGTCAATGAACAACTTCGCCTCCATTCCCGCGCTCGACGCCGCCGCAGTTCTTAAACGCTTTCACCTGCACGCCGATAAAAGCCTCGGGCAGAATTTTTTGCAGGATGCATCCGCGCTGGAAAAGATCGCCCTTGCCGCAGAGATGCAAGCGGATGACTGTGTGCTGGAAATTGGTCCCGGCCTCGGCAGTCTCACCCGCTATCTGGCTGTCTCTGCCAAACAGGTGACAGCGGTCGAACTGGACCCGGACATGCTCGCGCCGCTCAAGGCAGTTCTCACGCCTTATCAGAACGTGCGCGTGGTGCATGGTGATATTCTCAAGCTGTCCATCTCACAGGTCATTGACCAGCCGAATTATCTGGTGGTCGCCAATATCCCGTACAACATCACCTCGCTCATCATCCGCCATTTATTGGAGAGTGATCTCAAGCCCCGCCGCGTGGTATTGACCATTCAAAAGGAAGTCGCGGAACGCATCTGCGCCAAACCCGGTGACTTGAGTCTGCTGGCGCTCAGCGTGCAGGTCTATGGCAAACCCAGCATCGCCGCCATCATCCCCGCAGACTCATTCCACCCCGTCCCCAAAGTGGACTCAGCCATTCTGCGTATTGACATCTACGACGAACCGCTCATCCCGAATGCATTGCTCAACACCTTCTTCAAACTCATCAAAGCGGGTTTTAGTCAAAAACGAAAGACATTGCGTAATTCATTATCTTCTGGTTTGCACATCCCCACGACCGAATCCGAATCCATGCTCACCAAAGCAGGCATAGATTACATGCGCCGCGCTGAGACCTTGAGCATTGATGAATGGCGCAGGTTGTGCGACGCAAAATAAAACGGATGCGGACATGGCGTTTGATCCGAAAAAACATCACAGGCAATCCATCCGCCTGCAGGGATATGATTATTCACAGGCAGGCGCATATTTCGTGACGGTCGTGACGCATCAGCGCGAATGTTTGTTTGGGAAGATCGAAAACGGGGAAATGATATTGAATGAATTGGGGAAAATCGCCGATGAATGTTGGCGCGCCATTCCCGAGCATTTCCCGTTCGTTGAATTGGGGGTGCACGTAATCATGCCAAATCATATGCATGGAATGATTGTGATTCGCGCGGATGATCCCGGTATTGGTAGGGGCGCAGCAATGCTGCGCCCCTACGATGACGATGATGGCAATGCACACAAAATCAATGTCAAACCAGGGTCGTTAGGTGCGATCATCCGTTCGTATAAATCCGCCGTTTCGTATCGCAGTAACAAGGAACATAATGTCACCGGCGTTTGGCAACGCAATTATTACGAACACATCATCCGCAACGAACATGAAATGGACAACATCTGGCGTTACATCGGATCCAACCCCGCGCAATGGGACGATGACGATGAAAACCCGCGCCGCGCCATGCCATGAAATTTGCCAACCCCAGACCTGACAGGTTCATCGTAACCTATGCACACCATACCCCATGCGCGGACAATGATTTTTGTTAACCCTGGCTCTACGGAAACCTGTCAGGTATTCTTCGTAGATGGGTTTATACTATCCAAAATATTTTCCCAATTCAACATGAACATCGGAGGGCAATACAATGACTGACTGGGTATCATGGTTCCGTTACCAACTCAAAGCCAGCGCGGACGGTTTCGAATGGGCGCTTGCTCAGATCCCCGCACATTTGCACGATCAACTGCCGCCCGACCCCGGCTACCTCGGCACATGGTCGCCCGTGCGCCATATCTGGCATGTGACCGAATACGAAAGATGCCTCGTCATTCCTTCCATGCTGCAATGGCTGGATATTCCGAGTCCGTTGGAAGAGGAATGGCCCGATGATGATGAGACCTGGGCGAAAGTCACCGAGCGCGGACAGGCAGCGATCGTCTCGAATTTCCAGCGTGTGCGCCAGCAGCAGATCGAATTCCTTGATAAATTAACCACCGTGGATTGGAACGCGCCGCGCGAAACGCTCTGGGGTCAAAAGCCGCTCTCGATGGTGGTGACCAAAACATTCCAACACACCTACGAGCACGGTGACACGCTCCTCAGAATGGGGCTGTGGTGGGAAGTGATCCTGAAGGAAGAAGCTGAAAAATCAAAAGACGCTGACTCTTAGCGATCTATTGGTATCTTCACGCCAAATAGAAAAGACCTCCCGTGTTTCGCCCAACGACTCGGAGGTCTTTTTTCATGCCAATCCCGGACCTGACAGGTTCATCGTGACCTATGCACACCTTACCCCATACGCGGACAATGATTCTTGTTAACCCTGGCTCTACGGAAACCTGTCAGGTCTTCTTCGTGGATGGGTTTATACTACGAGTAATTAGAGATACATATAGAAGGAATTATGACTTACAAAGCAGATTTCGAAAAAGAATATCAAGAAAGATTTGAATGGAGAAAGAATCGTCAAATCGAAAATTTGAAAGAATTGTCGGAAATTGCTCAATCCGGTGGCGCAGAATCCTTGCAAGTTTTCTCAAAGATAATTGGCAATCGCGCGTCTGATAATCCAAAAGACGCTTTGCGGTGGTCAATACTGTATATGTGGTTTGAAGCGACAGAATGTTATGTTTATGGGGAATTCCAAGCCTCGATATTGGTATGTGGCGCAGTTGTTGAAAGATGCTTGAAACTTGAATATGAAATAGCAAATGGGGTATTGCCAAAAGGGAAATGGACATTAGGTAAATGCAAAAATGAGTGTAAAAATATCGTGAGCAAATCTGTAATTGATTTTGTTGACAAAATATTAGACCCAAGAAATGACCGTGCTCATGCTCTTTTAGAGCACGACAATCCTCAATTATCCATATCAGGCGGAAACAATAGAGGCATAGAGGTTTTAAGTTCTGGACACTATCTAATAGAACCATTTCGTGGAGACGCAAAGATAGTAATTGAAGCAACATACAAAATCTTGAAAGAGAGCTGCATAGCTGAAATTGTTTTTAGAAATCGACAAGATTATTCTATGAGAAAAAACTCAAAAAACAATTGGCGTCCATTTGAAGAAGCGCGTGCATTTGTGCGTAGTCTTGGGTTGCAAAATGAAAGTGAGTGGGAAAATTGGGTAAAGGGTGGTGAACGCCCAGATGACATTCCTGCTAACCCTCGCAAAGTCTATCAAGGAAAAGGATGGGCTGGTTTAGGTGATTGGCTAGGAACACGGAATAGAAAAGGTGGCTATCGCTCGTTTATAGAGGCTCGCTCGTTTGTACGCAAACTTGGACTAAAGAACTGGGATGACTGGAGTTCGTGGTCTAAGAGTAATGCACGCCCGGTTGATATTCCAGTAACCCCTCACCGAATCTATAAAGATAAAGGTTGGGTAAGTTGGGGCGACTGGCTAGGGACTCGAAACAGAAAACGTGATTATCGTTTGTTTATTGAAGCCCGCGCATTTGTACACGGTTTAGGATTAATGAGGAAATCTGATTGGGCAAAGTGGGTAAAAAGTGAATCAGGTCCAAGTGATATTCCGTCCAATCCTAACGTTGTTTATAAAGAAAAAGGTTGGGCTGGTTGGGGTAATTGGCTTGGAACAGGATATATTGCTAATCAAAGTAGAAAATATCGTGAATTTGAACAAGCACGGGCATTTATACGTGGCCTAGGATTAAATAATAGGGAAGAATGGAAACTATGGGTGAAAAGCAACCTATGTCCAGACGATATTCCTGCCAATCCTGAAGGCGTTTATAAAGAAAAAGGTTGGGTCAGCTGGGGTGATTGGTTAGGAACAGATCGTGTTGCTACACAGAATAAGGTTTATAGCTCATATAATGAAGCACGGGCATATATACATAAACTCCAACTATCGAACCAATCTATTTGGAAGGAGTGGGTAAAAAGTAAGGCGCGTCCCAGCTATATTCCGACTTCTCCTCATGTGGTTTATAAAAATAATGGCTGGGTAAGTTGGGGAGATTGGCTTGGAACTGGTCGTATCGCTACGCAGAACAGAGAATATCGCCCATTTTCTGAAGCAAGGAAGTTTGTCCGAGGTCTTGGTCTACAGAGTATAAATGATTGGCAAAGTTGGACAAAAAGTAGCGATTTGCCTGCCGATATACCAGCAGACCCATATCGGATTTACAAAAATAAAGGTTGGGCAGGAATAGGAGATTGGCTCGGAATAATCAATATCTGGAATAAGAACGCTATTCTCAGTTTTCTCAATGGCATCAGATTTATCTTAAGAGATCTTTATCCTGCTGAGCTTTATGCGATTATGCGCCAGAATGGAATGTTAATATCGGCGCGTGATGTAAGAAATTCAACAACTTCGCTAATCAAAAGTATCCGCGACCTATGCTCCTCCCCCAACCCTGAATCCGACTTTGAAAAACTCATCACCGAGATTGAACGTGAGAATCAACTGCTCGATGAAGACCTCACCGAAGAACAGATCGCTGAAATAGACATCGTTGAAATCGAAGGTACTGAAGAACTGCCCGCCCTGCGTTCCCTGCAAGCCTTGAAAACAGTGGATGAACTGGTACAGGCAGGCATCACTTCGGATGAAGAGACGATCGAATTTTTAGTCGCCAACCGTATCAGCGGATTGTGGCAGGATACGCTCAACAACGGCGGCGCGGTCAGCATTGAAGAACTGCGCGGCGAACAAGGGGGCGTGTATTTCGAGACCATCCGCAGCCGATTCCTCTCGCAATATGACAGCGCGCAAAGCCTGGAAATTCCGCGCGGCTATGACTTCCGTGTGGGCGGGAAGATCGCGCAGCCCAACCTCATGCAGAAACTGGCGGCGTATCGCGTGCTATCTGAAAAGCGGCTCGGTAACTGGTCAGGCGTCGGCGCGGGCAAGACCCTCTCCGCCATTCTGGCAAGCCGCGTCATTGACGCGCGCCTGACGGTCATCATCGCCTTCAACAGCACGGTCGAGCCGTGGGCGCAGCGCGTCAAAGAAACCTATCCAGACAGTAAGATCCACATCAAGGAACGCGGCGATGTCAGCATTGACCCGTCGAGGCACACCTATCTCATTTTGAATTTCGAAACATTCCAGCAGCCCGACTCCGCCGCGATGGTGGCGCAGCTGGTCGAAAAGCACAAAATAGATTTCGTGGTGCTGGATGAAATTCAAAGCGTCAAACAGCGCACACCCAAAGTCACCAGCAAACGGCGGCAGGTGGTCAGCGGCTTGCTATCTTCCGCGAGCGAAAAGAATCCCGACCTGCGCGTGCTGGGCATGAGCGCAACCCCGGTCATCAACAACCTGTACGAAGCCAAAGCCCTGCTCGAACTGGTACGCGGCGTGTCGTTCGATGAACTGGAAACCTTCAGCAATATTCCCAACGCCATCGCTATGCACGAAAAGTTGATCCTGTACGGCATCCGCTACCGCCCCGAATACAAGCAGACCATCGAAACGGAATTCATCGAGATCCCCGCCAACGAATACCTGCCCAAGCTGACCAGGGTCCGCAAAGGCGCGATCCTTGACCTGGAACGCGTCCTGCTCGACGCGAAGATGGAGACGCTTCTTTCCGCGCTCAAGCCTGGTACGCTGATCTACACACATTATCTCGGCGGATTGATCACACCGCTGCGCGAAGCGATCGGATCGGCGGGTTTCAAGGTCGGCTTGTTCACAGGCGACGACAAAAGCGGTTTGGAGTTATTCAAAAAAGGAAAAGTGGATGTGTTGATCGGTTCCGTTCCCGTCGGCACAGGCGTGGACGGATTGCAATACGTCTGCAACCGCATGATCATCCTCAGCCTGCCGTGGACGAACGCCGAATACGAACAACTCATCGGGCGCTTATACCGTCAGGGCTCGGCCTTCGACAAAGTGGAAGTCATCGTTCCGCAGGTGGTCCTCGAACACAACGGCGACATCTGGTCATGGGACAAGATGCGCATGAACCGCATCCAATACAAAAAGACTCTCGCCGATGCCGCGATGGACGGCGTCATCCCCGAAGGCGAATTGTCCTCGCCCGAAGTGATGTTCAAGAAAGCGCGCGAAGCCCTGCAAACATGGATCCAGCGCATTGAAGAAGACGGCATCGCGGTCATTGACCGCGCCCAATTAAAAGTTCCGATGCCCAAAGATACCGCGGCCATTATTCAACGCCGCTTCGGCGACCTGTCTGTGATGAACAGCCGTTTCAACACAGCCTACAGTTCCACCACGCACGAACGCCTGAATCAAAATCCCGAGGAATGGTTCCTGTATCACACCCTCTATCGTGAAGCCCGCAAAGAATGGACGGAAGTTCCATTTGAACGCATCGCCAAATCCCTGAAGAAACGCCCCGATTGGGTCATCGGTGATTTCGGCTGCGGCGAAGCCAAACTCGCGTCCCTGCTCCCGAACAAGGTCTATTCCTTCGATCACATTGCCATCAACGAAAACGTGCTCGCCTGTGACATCACGCATGTCCCTGTGGAGGACGGCGCGCTGGATGTGGCTGTCTTCTCCCTCTCGTTAATGGGCTTGAACTATCCCGACTATCTCAAGGAAGCCTATCGGGCATTGCGCTTCGGCGGACTGCTAAAGATTGCCGAACCCATTTCCCGCTGGGCAGACAAACGCCCCGAACTACTTTCGGCCATCTCCGAGGCTGGCTTTTCACTGGTCGGCAAGGTCGAGGAATCAAATCAATTTATGTATATTGATGCGATCAAAATGTAATTATAAGGGCTTGAAAATTAATAACTTCCGTCATTGCGAGGAGGGTGCACTTCCCGACGAAGCAATCTCCCTCACAAAAAAGGGATTGCTTCGCCCTGTCGGGCTCGCAATGACGAGGTTGCGGGAAGTTATATTTTTACGAACTCTAATAGAACTTCGGAACTCTCTGATGCAAGGAGAACTCATGTCAAAGAAAATTCTTTTCGCGGTCATCCCGATCATCATCCTCGCCTGCAACATTCCAGGCGGACTCATGCCTGTCAGCACCCCAAATTATATAGCGACCATCACCGCGCAGGCGGCTCTGCTTGCCCAACAGACGATGGTATCCTCCGCACAAACGGCGTCCCCGCTGATCGTGCCAACCGAGGCAGTCATTCAACCCACAGTTGCGGCAGCTCCGCCGCCAGAAGCGGTCATCCAATCCAACCTGCCCACGGTCACCATGGATGGAGGCACGGGGTATGTTTTTTCCAGCCAGGCAATGACCAAGGATGAGCGCGATATATGGTGGAACGCGGCTCAGTTCGTTCCGGAGCGCACAGTTCGAATGGTATCGCTCGGCATCATCAACAGCCCGTCCGATATCAACTCCCTCACGTTTGCAGGCGCGTGGCAGGCGATTTTCGAGCCGGTCATCGGCGAAGGCTATGGGGTCGAGATCTCAAGCAATGATGAGAAAAAATATGCCGTCATTCGAGTGATGAAGATCGAAAGCGATGGAAAAATAACATTTGATTGGGTATATCCTTATAATGGCCCCGTGACGAGCAATCCATAATTTGCAAGCAGGATACAGACCAGGAGCAAACATGTCAAAGTCAAATAGATATCTGTTCTCGATCATCGCTTTAATAACCATCCTTGCATGTACCATGCCGGGCGGAATAACACCCACCGCCGGCCCGGATTTCGTCGCCACCATCACGGCGCAGGCAGCCTTACTGATCCAGCCGCCCGTAAATATCCAACCATCGCCGCAGCCGAGCATCGCCTCCGAGACTCCCGCGCCCCCCGCGCCTCCCGCAAATACCCAGATCGTGTTCACTGAGACACCATCACCAACCGCGAGCATCACGCTAACATCCACCTCCAGCGTTCCCATGGTCACCGTCAGCAAGGATACCAACTGCCGCACCGGCCCGGGCAAGGAATACGATTATCTGGGCGCGCTCCTGATCGGTGAAACTGCCGAAGTGATCGGGAAGAACACGGTCACTGACTATTGGATCATCAAGAACCCTGACAGGGACGGGAACTGCTGGCTATGGGGAAATTACGCTACTGTGACTGGCGATGTATCAAAACTGCAGGAATCTGCCATTCCGCCTACCCCTACCCCGGCCCCGCCTGAAGCGCCAAAGGGACTATCGGCAAACAAGATCTGTTTCTTCAATGGCGTGAATTACGATCTCGGCGGTTTCGTCTCATGGAATGACGGCGCTAGTGAAACGGGCTACAACGTCTATATGAACGATGTATTGCTTGTTTCGCTCCCTGCGAATAGCACCTCAAATCCCCTCCCCGCCATGGTTATGGTTCCGGGCGGCTCTATTCAAATTTCAGTGGAGGCGTTTAATTCCAGCGGAAAATCAGCCAAAAAGAGTATACAGGTCACCTGCCCGTAGATTTACCCCTATTCAAGTTTTTGAGTCTGTAACCGATACTTAAATTAGTCGAATTGTATTTGCCAACAGGCGATGCAGGAAGATCAAAACCATGAGCACAAGCTTTGACACCTCCGTAACAAAAATTTCGCTCCCTATTGAGAATGTTTACTCAACTGGGTCGAATCAAGGCGCCCAAAGCCAACGGGACGGTGCTTTTCCTGCAACCCAGCCCAGCACTTTTGAGCCTGATCGAGCCATCATTTCAGAAGAAGCATTGCGCAAAGCCGGCTTGTTGAAAGAAGACGCCAAAAACGGCGCGCCAGCTGAGAAAAAAGAGGCGGCTTCCAGGAACAACTCCACTTCTGATAAATCCGATGCCAATTCACAGGAAGCGCGTGAACTGGAACAGCTGAAGCAAACCGACCGTGAAGTCCGCGCACACGAACAAGCGCATGTGATCGCCGGCGGTTCTCTGGTGCGCGGCGCAGCCAGTTTCGGGTACGCTACAGGCTCGGATGGAAAGCTATACGCAGTCAGCGGCGAAGTATCGATCGACTCAAGTGCAGTAGCGGATGACCCCAGCGCGACCATCAGCAAAATGATGCGGGTCGTCTCAGCCGCTCTCGCCCCGGCACAACCCTCCGGACAGGACCGGGCAGTGGCATCCGCGGCTACAAAAACGCAAGTGGAAGCCCAGCAGCAGCTTACCCAGGAGCAAATGGATAAGATGCAAAGCAGCGGTAGCGGGGAATCTGTAGAAACAAAACCAAGCGGCGCTTCGGATCCTAAAAAAGCCGCCCCAGAAAAAAAGGCTGAAGAAGACCCCAAGGCTGCAGGCGAGTCCCAACTCCCGACGGGCAAACCAGAGCCTCAGAAACAAACCAACTTCCAGGCAAAACACATCAACATTCAAGCCTGAACTGAAAAAATAAACACAAAATAAAAAGCCTCGCGAGCGCTGTGCGTCCGCGAGGCTAAATCTTTAATCGTCAATCTGAAATCCCAAATCAAAAATCGAAATCGATTTAGGTTCCTTCTTCCCAGGAATTCAGATAGTGAAGTTGTTCATCGGTCAGGATGTCGATCTTGACGCCCATCGCTTCGAGCTTAAGGCGGGCGATCTCATTGTCAATATCAGCCGGCACAGAGTAAACCTTCTTCTCCAGCTTGTCGGCGTTCTTGGCCATGTATTCAGCAGAGAGAGCCTGATTGGCGAATGACATATCCATCACGGAAGCAGGGTGACCTTCAGCGGAAGCGAGGTTGATCAAGCGGCCTTCGCCGAGGATATTGATCTTGCGGCCATCCTTGGTGAGGTATTGTTCAACGAACGGGCGGACACGATTGGGCTCACCCACGCTCATTGCGGCAAGGGAAGGAATGTTGATCTCAACATTGAAGTGACCGGAGTTGGCAACAAGCGCGCCGTCTTTCATCACTTCGAAATGTTTCTTGTCGATCACGTTCAAATCGCCGGTCACTGTGCAGAAGATATCGCCGATCCTGGCGGCATCGGTCATCGGCATGACCTGATAGCCGTCCATGACCGCTTCGAGCGCCTTCATCGGATCGATCTCGGTCACGATGACCTGAGCGCCCATACCGCGAGCGCGCATGGCGAGACCGCGTCCGCACCAGCCGTAGCCGGCGACGACGAAGTTCTTACCCGCGAGCAGCACGTTGGTGGCGCGGATGATACCGTCCACTGTGGATTGACCGGTGCCGTAGCGGTTATCGAACAAGTGCTTGGTCAACGCATCATTCACGGCGATGACGGGGAACTTCAAGACCTTATCAGCTTCCATCGCCTTCAAGCGAATAACACCCGTGGTGGTCTCTTCGGTACCGCCAATGACATTCGCAAGCATCTGCTTGCGCTGCTCGGCGCTCAGACCCTGCGCCCATGCGGCGAGAGAAGGCTCAAGTTTTTCGAAGCGTCCCATTTCGATGAAGAACAGGGAGGAAACAAGATCAGCGCCATCATCCTGGGTCATGTGGGGCATGTGCTCCAGCGCGGCGCGGATATGCTTGAAGTAGGTTACTTTGTCTTCGCCTTTGATCGCGAAAACTGGAATTTCATATTGGTTCACCAAAGCGGCGGCGACATCATCCTGTGTGGAAAGAGGATTCGAAGCAGTGAGGACAATATCCGCGCCGCCTTCCTGCAGGGTGATCATCAGGTTCGCAGTTTCGGTGGTGACATGCAAACAGCAGGAAAGACGCAGACCCTTAAGGGGCTTCTCTTTTTTGAAGCGTTCGCGGATGGAACGAAGAACGGGCATTTCGCGTTCCGCCCAATCAATACGGCGGCGTCCGCCTTCGGCCTGGTCTAGATCTTTTACATCGTAATTATTCATTTATTGCTCCTTTATTTACTCATCGGATCGCGGACTTTAGTCCGCACATTTTACTCTTAAGGCTTGCGGACTACAGTCCGCACTCCAAAATTTTACTTCAACATTACGTCCAATTTTCCGCCATCGTCAAAATGCTTGCGGAAGCGTTCCACAAAATCTTTTCTTGTGTATGAATGGCTTTGCGGACCGCGCTGCTCAAGACAGTATACCGCAGCCAGAGAACCGATCTCACCGCATAATTTCCAATCAAAGCCGTGGGAATAGCCCGCGAGGAATCCGCCGCGGAAGGCATCCCCCACACCGGTCGGGTCAACGATCTCATCCTCAGGGACAGTTGGGATGTGAACTGCATCGCCGTTCATGTATAAGTCAGCGCCATCCTTGCCGCGTGTGATCACCAGCACCTTAACATGTTCAAGGATCTGATCCAAACTCCAACCCGTCTTCTTCGAGATCAAGCCGAATTCGTAATCATTGCAGAACAGGAAATGCGCGCCTTCCATATCACGGGCAAGTTCACTTCCTTCAAGGCGTAACACCTGTTGACTCGGGTCATACAGATAGTTAATTCCCAGTTCCCGGCATTCGGCGGGGAACTTCATCATCGCATCCGGCGCATTCGGTGAAACGATCACGAGGTCGGGTTTGCTCTGCAGATTTTTCAGGGATTGGGAGGAAGCCACCCCCATCGCTCCGGGGTAGAAGGATGCGATCTGCGCTGAATGCTGATCGGTCGTGGCAAAGAAAGAGGCTGTGAAAAGCCCGGGCACCACTTCCATCAGGGTCGTATCCACACCCTTTGCATCCAGCCAGGCGCGGTAGTCGCCAAAGTCCTCGCCTACCGTTGCCATTACACGCGGCTTCTGACCGAGCAATGCCATGCTGTAGGCGATATTCGGCGCAACACCACCGCGCTGTTTGGACATGGAGTCCACCAGGAAAGAGAGGCTGATGGAGGCCAGACGTTCAGGCAAAATTTGTTCCTTGAAGAGACCGGGAAAGGTCATCAAATAATCGTAAGCGACAGAACCAGTGAGCAGAATATCCATGTAACCTCAATATAAAATTGCAAAGGCGGGAGTGACATCCCATTTGCAGGAAAAAGCGCACTCGCAGGAGTGCGCTCAGATACGACGAACGGGCAAAAGTTTATCACGCGATGTATGGATTGTAAAGTTTTAGCGGACAACTTTTGGAAGATTGATATCAAAGGGCGGATAGACGACCCCATTCTCGGTGACTATTCCCGAGAGCAAGCGGTTCGGAGTGACGTCGAAAGCTGGGTTGCGCGCTTTGGCATTTTTCGGCGCGACAGGTTCACCGTGGAATTGAATGCCCAGCACTTCATCGGTATCGCGCTCTTCAATGGGGATCAAATCACCATGCGCGAGAGACAGGTCAACTGTGGAAGTTGGAACGACTGAATAGACAGGCACATTATTATCATGCGCCGCCAGAGCGAGCATGTAGGAACCGATCTTATTGGCTACATCCCCATTGGCCGCGACACGGTCCGCGCCGAAGAAAACCTTTTGCGCCCTGCCCGCTTTCAGGAAATAACCCGACATGTTATCGCTGATGATCTCATAGGGAATTCCATATTGTTCCAATTCCCAGGCGGTAAGGCGCGCTCCCTGCAAGCGCGGACGAGTTTCATCGACAAGCACATGAATGTGTTTGCCCTGCTCATGCGCGGTACGGATAACGCCCAACGCAGTCCCCCAATCCACAGTGGCGAGCGCGCCTGTGTTGCAGTGATGAATGATCGTGTCTCCATCGTTGATCAACGCCGCACCGTGTTCGGCCATGCGTTTGTTGATCTCGACATCTTCATCCGCCAGTTTTTGGGCTTCGGCCAAAACAGCAGCACGCACATCGTCCGCCGAACCTGTTACCGATCGGGCGACTGTCATAAGACGATCCACAGCCCATGCCAGATTCACGGCAGTAGGACGCGACGCTTTCAAAACGGCGGAAGCTGCTCCCAGATCAGCAAGCAAGCCTTCGGTCGAAGAGGAAGCGGATTCATATCCAGCGAGCGCAAGTCCAAATGCGGCGGCGGCTCCAATGGCGGGCGCGCCGCGCACCACCATATCCGTGATGGCGAATGCGACATCCTTGTGCGAGCGATAAGATACAACTTCAAAGCGCGCTGGCAATATGCGCTGGTCGATCATTTTTAGTTCGTTGTTTTCCCAGAATACAGTTCGCATGGATCAACCTTTGAAATATTTTTCGCGCAGTGAGATTAATTGAGCTTGCGCTTCGGGCGGAACACGTTTGACAGTTCCCATCATTTTTGCGCGCCAGTAGATCTCTGAAACGTGTTCAATACGCTCCAAATGGATCAAGGCTTCATCCAGATTTTTCCCGAAGGTGAGACTGCCATGCTGGCGGAGAAGCATCGCGCTATGATCCTTAACAAACGGACGGATCACTTCGGCATCTTCGTGCGAGGAAGGGGTGGCGTATCTAGTGATCGGCACCTCCCCCATGGTGAGTAAAACTTCGGGCAGCACATCAATGGGAAATTCAATGTCCGCCACCGTTAGTGTGGTTGCAAAAATGGGATGCGCATGAACGACCGCGCGCACATCCTCACGCTGTTTATACACTTCAAGATGCATGGGGGTTTCAGAGGAAGGACTGCGGTCTTCTCTCGAAGAAATGATTTTGCCATCGAGATCAACCACGAGCATATCATCGGGAACCAGGCGTCCCTTGGAAATTCCAGAAGGTGTAATAAGCACACAACCATTATTCATTCGAACGGAAATATTCCCGTCATTCGAAGTCATCAAATGGCGTTCATAAGCGATCTGTCCACATTCGATGACAGCCGAACGCAGCTCTGTTTCAGTTGCAGAAGCGGAAAAATTTAACATGGAATGGTTCGCGTTATTCCTTTACCGCAGTCCAGATCTGATCGTAAAGTTGAAGCGCGGTACCAAGGTCTTGCACTTCATGTCCCTTTGCGAAAACGTCCGCGGGAGTATTGGTGATCGGGGAAGCCATATAGGCATCGTAAACGTCTTTGTGATTTGCTTTTGCAAATTCCAGCGCGGCTGTATTCGGGTTTGTGTAGGGATAATCCACCAGCGTCAACCAGAATACATCGCCCTGCAACAAATAATTAAACCAGGCGTAACTAATATCAGGATGCGGCGCGTTGGGCGGGATGCCCATGCCGTCATAGAAGATGATCGAACCTTCCGAGGGAAACACATATTCAAAAGCCGGGTTTTCCTGCTGGGCTAAAAACGCTTCACCGTTCCACACAATGCCGAGATCCACGTCACCGGCCAGCAGCGGCGTCTTTGGGCTGTCGCTGTCAAAGACACGGATGTTCGGCATCAGTTCGATCAGTTTTTGTTTGGCTTCTTCCAACTGCGCTTCATCGGTTGAATTGACATCATAGCCGAGCGCGAGCAAGGCCATGCCGATCACAACACGGTTATCGTCAACCGCCACAATGCGGCCTGCGTATTCAGGTTTCCAAAGATCTGCCCATGAGGCGGGCGGATTTGTCACAGTCTCGCTGTTGTAAATGATGGCCTGAGTCCCCATTTGATACGGCACAAGATAATCCTTCGTAGCGCCATATGCATCCACCAGTCCCGCATCAAGATTCATAAGATTGGGCAATTTGCTTTGATCGAGCTTTTGCAATAATTCTTCGCGGATCAAAACGCTGATCATGTAATCACTTGGATGAACGACATCATACGGGTTTACGTTCTCGCCGAACGACATCTTTGTATACAACTCTTCATTGGATGAAAAATAATCCACATTCACATCCACACCATAGACCAGGCCAAAACAATCAATGATGTCGGCTGGCACATATTCCGTCCACGTAAAGATGTTGATCTCTTTACTATCAAAATCAACGCGCGGGCTGGGTTCAGGGCAGACGAATCCAGTGGATGTGACCTGCGCCGCTGAACTTTCAGATTTTGGCGCACATGCCGCGGCCATAAACAACACAAAAGCAGACAAACCCAAACGAATGATCTTTTGTTGTATGTTCACTTTTCCTCTTTTTTTCAGTTTGAATTTTTGTGAGCGATTATATATCACACAGAACTCGAATACAACCTCGCTTGACGACTTAATCTTTTGCCAGTATAAAAACCTGATGAAATACATCCGCATCCTCCCTGGACTTTGGCTTGCCGCGGCGATAACGGCATGTTCGCTCTTCCCGGCGCTTCCGACCATTCCCCCGGGCTGGACAGTGACCCCAAGCATCTCTCCAACTCCCCCGGCGACGATCACTCCAACCATCACGCCGACCCCGCTTCCGCAGGCACGCGTAAGTGTCGGTGACAAAGCCTTCTTTAATGGTGATTACGATGCCGCCCTGCTGGATTATCAGATCGTACTGCAAGATTCACCAGACGCCTTATTACGCGCTGCCGCAAAATGGGGCGAGGCACGCATCTATTTTGCCAGAGAACAATATGAAGACACACTCGCCGCGCTTCAAACCCTGATCACAGAATACCCTGATTCTCCGCATTTTGGCCAGGCTTATTTTCTGCAAGGGCTGACCCATTATCGCCTGGAAAATTATCAGGCGGCGGCCGATTCGTGGCAGAGCTATCTCACGCTCCGTCCGGGATATTTGGATGCCCTTGCGCAGGAATTTCGAGGCGACGCGCTTTTCGACGCAGGCAACTACGCGGATGCCTTGTCTGCATACACAGCCGCGGTACAGGCGCCATCCCTTGGCGACGATATCAACCTTGACCTCAAGGTCGCGTCAACACAAACCAAGTTGGGAGCGTACGAATCGGCATTGGCGTTATACGATGGAATTTCAGCACGCGCGTCAAATGATTTCATTAAAGCTCAGGCGGCGTACGAGTCTGCGCTGGCGTATCAGGCTCTCGGTCAAACTGACGCGGCGCAGGGAAAGTTCCGCCTGTCAGTCGAAAATTACTGGAAATCCCCCTATGCCTATCTCAGTCTGGTTGCCCTGTTGGATGCCGGCGTGGAAGTCAGTGAGATCGACCGCGGCCTCGTGGATTATTTCTACGGGCAATACGATGTCGCCATCCAGCGCTTGGATCTCTACATCGAGACAAATCCATCCAACGACGGCACGGCATATTATTACCGCGCACTTGCAAAAAGCAGTTTGAATCATTTCGAAGACGCAGTACAGGATTACACAACTTTTATTACGAACTATCCAACACACCCGCGCTGGGAGGATGCCTGGGGCGAAAAGGCGGTAGTGGAATGGTTCAATTTAGGCTCGATCGATACTGGAATCAAAACTTATTTGGATTTTGTTAGAGCGGTTCCGGGCAGCACATTGGCCGTTGATTACATGATGACCGCCGCCCGAATTTATGAACGCAATGGACGATATGATGAAGCGGCACAATTGTGGTCGCGGGTTGGAAACGAATATCCCGGCAATGAACAGGCTTCAACAGCGGTATTTTTAAGCGGCATCGTCTTTTATCGCAACGGAGATTTTTTCTCGGCGTTGGAATCATTCAACCGCAGCCTCGGACTGGCGCTGACAAACACCGATAAGGCGCGCGCCTATCTCTGGCTCGGGAAAGCCCAGCAAAAACTTGGCAATCCTGACGACGCCATCAATGCGTGGCGTGTGGCGCAGGAGCTTGACCCCGGAGGCTACTATAGTGAACGCGGCAGGGATCTATTGATCGATCGTGCTCCTTTTGCGCCAACCATTGCGGGTAATCTCTCGCCCGATCTGGCAGCTGAACGTGTTGCCGCAGATGCTTGGGTACGATTAACTTTTAACCTTCCAGCAAACACCAACTTAAGCGGGCTGGGCGCGCTGGCTTCCGATGAGAGGGTCATTCGCGGATCTGAACTTTGGGCGCTTGGTTTGTACGAGAATGCCCGCCTTGAATTTGAAGGATTGCGCGTGGAATTGGAAGTAAACAAAAATGCCATCGGCAGTTACCAATTGGCAAATTACCTGATAGATCTGGGACTGTATCGCACTGCAATTTTCACAGCGCGCCAAACGCTTACCCTGGCCGGGTTGGACGAGCACTCCGAATCCATGATGGCGCCGCCCTATTTTAGCCACCTGCGCTATGGTTTATATTATTCCGACCTGGTCATTCCAAATGCACAGGCTAATGATTTTGATCCGCTGTTTATATTCAGTGTGATCAGGCAGGAAAGTTTCTTCGAAGGATTCGTCAACTCCAACGTGGGCGCGCGTGGATTGATGCAGATCATTCCTGAAACAGGCGAGCAGATCACTTATGAACTTACCTGGCCCCGCAACTACACAGACAAAGATCTCTACCGTCCGGATGTGAGCATAAGATTTGGCACTCATTACCTTGCGACCAATCGAAACTTTTTAAATGGCGACCTTTACGCAACCCTGGCGGCATATAATGGCGGCCCCGGGAATGCCGCTGCGTGGAAGGAACTGGCTGGTGACGACCCTGACCTATATCTTGAGACTGTGCGGTTTGAGGAAACACGCAATTACATCCGCAATATTTATGAGATCTTTGTGATCTATAAACGATTATACGGTTTGGCGGAATAGCAAGGTTTTAGAATCAAAAAAGGATGAGACTTCTCTTCATCCTTTTTTGATTCTCGCTTTCATGCAGACGCGTGTTAATCCATATGCGCGATAATCCGTTGATTGACCGTATCCACATCCATATCCAACACAGCCACCAATTTATCCCTGCCCACGGGTCCAGCGACGATCTCCAACCGGGATCTTGGCACCCCGATCACTTCTGCCAGAAAGCTGACCAGCTGTTGATTGGTCTCTTCATCCGAAGATTCTGAAACAAGATGCACCTTGACCGTGCCATCGTTCAAAACACCGACGATCTGATTGCGGCTCGCGCGCGGTGTAATGCGAACAGCCAGTGCAGATCCGCGCCGTCCACTGTGGAGATCAAAATTTCTGGTCATCATTGCCTCACCTTAAAATATTGATCAAAAATCCAGACAAGACCTGAACTACGATTATCAGTATCAATGGACTGAAATCTAGCGTGCCGGCTAAAGGCACCACACGGCGGATCGGCGCTAAAAAGGGATCCACAATACGATCCAGCGCTTCACGCACAGGATGGTCTGGCGGCATAAAAAAAGAGAGCAGTGAAGATGCAATAATAACCCAGATAAAAACCTGGGAAACCGTCCCTATCAACAAGATCAAAAGCTCAAAATTCATACACTCTCCGTTTTATATTGACGTGCTCCAACAATCGCAGTGCCCACCCGCACCAAGGTGGCGCCTTCCTGCACAGCCACTTCGTAATCTGAACTTGTCCCCATGGACAACTCATCAAACCTGGTCAGCGGAAATTGCGCGGACAAAAAATCCTGTAAGCGCTTCAAACGCTGGAAGTATGGGCGCGAGTATTCCGGGGCGCTGCCGAGCGGGGGCATGGTCATCAATCCGCGTACCTGCAAATTGGGCAAGGCGATTACCTTTGAAATCTCATCGACCAGCGTGGACCAGCGGGCTTCGTCCCAGGCCGACCAGCCAGATTTACTTTCCTCGCCGCCGACATTGAATTCCAACAACACGGGCATGGAAAGGTTTGCCTCGCCGCAAAACCGATCCAACCTTACGGCAAGTTTCAGGCTGTCCAGTGAATGTACACAGTTAAAGTTGACAGCCACAGTTTGAGCCTTACGGCTTTGCACATGACCGATCATGTGCCATTCTACCGCAGAAAATTCACGCAGGGTCTGGATTTTCGCAGCACCTTCTTCGGGATAGTTCTCCCCCAGGTAAAGCGCACCTGCCTCGATCGCGGCACGCGCAACAGCAACAGGCTGGGCTTTGGTAACGACCACCAACTTTACAGACCCAGGATTGCGGCCAACAGAGCGCGCCGCATCTGAGATCTTTTCCAGGGTGAATAAATATTTTTCTTGAATTGATTTGACCAGATCGTTCATGCGCTTATTTTATCCCGAAGCGCGCCTCTTTCCCAACCCATTCCTGCTCAAGCGGCAAAGGCATGGTCCACCTTTGAGAATCTCCCAAATTTACAATCCCAGTTATCCGAGCGCCATGATCGCACCAAATCTGCCGGTCTTGCCTTGCTCGGCGCGGTGGGAGAACCAATCCTCCAGATGACAAGCGGTGCAAAGACTTGAAACCTGGATCTGTTCCACACCCGCCTTTTGCAATTGAATGGCGTTCGCTGTCCACAGATCAAGATACGTGCTTCCATTTCTGATTTGCAATATTTGATCTGCATCCTCAGAATATTTTTCCTGAAATTGCGTGATCACATCAGCGCCTACTTCGTAATGATCCACGCCAATGGAGGGACCAATCCCAGCGACAATATCCTCTGGTTTACACCCATAATGAGATCGCATTCCATCTACTGCGGCTTGAGCCACGCCGCGCAGCGTTCCCAGCCAGCCTGCATGGGCAATACCGATCACTTTTTTCTTTGGGTCATGAAACAGGATCGGCACACAATCGCCAAAACGCATATACAGGGAAACAGCAGGGTTATCAGTAAATAAAATATCCGCTTTCGCCGACGGCTGTTCGAGCGGACGCGGCGCATCAGCGTAGACAATGTCTGTGCCGTGAACCAGCCACACGTCGTGGATCGAAGCGGGGTCAGATCCCATTGCATTAAATACACGGATACGATTCTGTGCAACGCGCGCAGGATCATCCCCAACTGATCCGCCAAGATTTAAGGAATGCCAGGGAGTTGGGCTTACTCCGCCGTGCCGCGTGAAGACCGCCTGCTTGACAGCTTTTGAAAAAATATCAAAGCTATAGTAACGAAGCCCGTTGGTTTCTTGAAAAGGCATTATTGGGAAGCCTGATTGACCGCGAATTTCTTGACATAATACTGAACGGTCTCGTTCATCGATTCTTCTATATTAGGATAAGCAAACCACGCGGTCGTGAAACCAAAAAGCGCGCCGGTAATGACACGCAGATAAACCGTACTTTCACGATATGGGAGTATGGATGAGAGCCACTGCCAATTGAATTGACTGAAGAGTTGAGAGAAACCATCCAGGCCGATCGGCGCAAGTCCGATCAAAAGCCACAAAGCCCAATGCAGTGATTTAATTCTGCGGCCGGATAACCCAAAGAGGATCCCAAAAAGGAGAATGGCCAGATAGATCGCGACATCGCGCTCACAGAGAGCGACTTTGAATCCAACAACTTCATCCCCTGTAAATTTTCGCGCATCAAAACGTGTGGGGCTGTATGGATCATCAAGGTTGACAATGCCCGTCGCCTGTTCGAATGTTTTCACACCGCTCATGCCAGCCTCAGCCAGCGGATAAACAACCTGGTCGCCATATAAAAAGAAAGAACGGAATCCAAATTGATGGCAAAGCGGACTGTACATACGATAGATCGCGCGGGCGGGCAGTTCCGCTCCCAGTTTCATCAAGGTCGGCGCTAGAAAAGGCAGGCCGACATAAATTAACATGAACATATTTAGCATCAATAAATAACGCTTCGCGATCCAGAATGAGACTTTATCTCCAGTTGTCACTTTTTTACCTTTCTCCAATTTCATTTTATATTCAGGGTCGCCAAGTTTTTCCAATTGATTCTTTCTATCAACAGCCGCGCCGAGAGTCATTTGCAATTTCTGGCGCGTGATGGGGGATTTTAAAGTATATGGTCCAACTTCCACCACGGGGATTTCGAGACCAAATTTCGCAAGCAGCACCGTCTCAGATTCAATATCCACTTCCACCAGCCGGTGTGGATACTGGGATTGCAGTTCATTCAAGTCTGCTTTGACTTCATCACATAGTGCACATTCTTTACGGGTGTAGAGCGTTACATTCAGCATGGAAAATCCCTTAAATAAATTTCGGAAGTCTCTTTGGCGCTCCTCAATTTAAGGACCCTGGCCAAGACTTCCGAAATTTTTGTTGATCTAAATCCCAAAATCGAACCAGAAGAATTGAGCGCGTTGAGCAATTAATTCAAAGATGCCTGTAAAGAGCAGGACACCCACAATGACCAGGATCACGCCCATCGCGATCTCAACATAACGCATGGTCTTGTTGTATTTCTTCAAGATGGTTGAAACCCATCCGATACCAAGCGCAGCGATCAGGAATGGAATCGCCAAGCCTGCCGAATAGGAAGATAAGAGAACTGCTCCCAGAGAGACTGATCCGCCATTGATGGCAAGCGTCAGAATGGTGCCAAGCACGGGGCCAACGCATGGGGACCAACCCGCAGAGAAGAACACTCCCATCAGCGCGGAGGATAAATATCCCAGCTTCGGGTCTGGGGCTTGCTGGACGCGCGTATCGTACGCGAGGAACGGGATATGGAAGACGCCGATCATGTGCAAGCCGAAAATTATGACAACAATTCCGCCGATCTTTGCCAGCCAATAACGCAGTTCAAAAAGCAATCCACCGGCAACAGAAGCAAGAACGCCAAGCAGAACGAATACGACGCTAAACCCCAGCACAAAAGCAAGTCCGTGGCTGAATGTAACCCAGCGGTTGGAGGCTTGACTCCTATCTCCGCCTGCGGCCAGTCCGCCCAGATAGCCTACGTAGGCAGGAACCAACGAAAAAACACAAGGGGAAAGAAAAGACGCCAACCCTGCCAGAAAAGCAAGCCACACACTAACTTGAGAAAATTCCATTTAACACCTCAAAAAGATTTATCACAGCAAATCGTGCAAACTTTATACTTTTAACTCTGTTGTAGTCACCACAGTGCCATGATCCGGCAGCGACATGCGCATCTCACTTTGAGCCAGGGAAATATAGGGCGTCGTCCAGCGGAATAACCATTTTGCGTCTTCAGGTTTCACATTGATACAGCCGTGAGAACGCTTCTCGCCAAAATCGTTATGCCAGAAAGCACCATGAATGGCGATCCCCTCCCCTGAAATAACAGTATCCCACGGAACAGCAGGCGTGGAATATCCCGCCGCAGAACCGCCGCCGCTCATATTGAGTGAAATGATCTTCCAGTGAGTCAACAAATCGCCCACCGGTGTTGCGCGTTCATCTGAGATCGCGCCTGTTAATGGATCAAAAACCGCTCCGCTGGAAATACGGCAGAAGAATACTTCTCGACCGGCTTCAAACGCAGAAAGAGTCTGATAGGTCAGGTCAACCACGATCTTCTTCTCAGCAGGATCGATCTCCGGGCTGATCGGAGCGACATCCGCCTCGGTCAGAACTTTAAGTCCCGCGCCATCCGCCCAGAAAATATCACCAAATCCATATCCATGCCCGTTAGGGGATTCATTCCAACGATATTCAACAAATCCGTTCGTCTGGCGGATCTGATCGATCCAAAGCACCTGACTATAGTATGCGCGCGGAGGGAATTGATATTGGATCAGGCTTTGGATCCAGGGCGAGACAGGTGCGCCATCCAAAGTAAGGTCAACATACGGCACAGTCACTTCAGCCCAAAAACCAGATTGTCCTGCGGGGATCTCCGTAATGGGAGTATTCGGAAGATTGCGCGTCGGTTGAATGCGCGAAGACCAGATATATCCCTCCGGTGTTTCAAGATATTTCTGATTGGTCAAAGCGACCACGCTCCCGATCACTTCACGTGTCCAGGGAATCAAGGTATCGGCGCCCAGGGTTTTGATCGCTGTGTTCTGGGCTGGGTCATTGGTCGGACGACTGCGAATATCTGTGGCATCCACAAGCCGCCCGATGATTTCAGCATTCGGAAATTGTGGAAGACGTTTGGGTGTGTAATATGGCGCGAGATTGTTTATAAGTGATAGATCAAAAGGATTGAACGCCAGTGCGCCCAATCCCAGGCCAGCCACTTTCAAGAAATCACGACGGGAAAACGATGGTTGCATATTCACCTTTTTGAAACTTAATTGAGCAAGCATACCTGCAAATAAAAAGAGCGTCAACAGACTTGTGAGAATGGATTAATCTTTACCCTCACGCTTCGGTAAACTCAGTGCAGCCCCTACCCTCTCCCAGTGGGAGAGGAAAGATAATTTTCCAATGCGCGCATACAGGTAGCGCTCAACCTTATGACCGACCTCGTCTTCACAATACGTCACCTGTGCACCAGCCTGTTCGAGCAGTTCGATCGATGCGCGTGCGCGGTCAATGGGAACCATATTGTCCTGTGTGCCGTGCGCAACAAAAATATTTTTCCCAGCCAGCGGTCTTTGTGAAATTAATTCTTCAAGACCCGCTGGAACAAAACCAGCCAACACACCCATCTTGCGGACTCTATGCGGATAGAGCATCCCAACCAAATTGACCATGGCCGCACCCTGACTGAATCCTGCCAGGTCAAATTGCAGCGCATCCAACTTAACCGAAGCTGAGTACTCGTCAATGAGGCGGATCAACCCGTCAGCCGCCGGACGAAGCGCCTCGAGGCTGGGCCTGCCAAACGTCTCGGGTTGATGCGGACGCCACGAGAATCCACTTGGTTCCGCAGGATACGGCGCACGCGGAGCGATCATCCAGTGATCCGTTGCAAGTCCGCGCGTGAACACCCACATGGAGTTTTCATCACCAGTCCAGCCATGGATCAAAACAAGCAAACGCGGAGTCTCAGTCTGGGAAGCGCGTACGCGCAAGGTCCAGTTATTAAAAGTGATAAGTTCGGTATTAGTCACGGCCTGCACGTTTCACGATCCAATCTGTAACAAAGAGAAAAAGGAATATAAAACCGATCGGCACAAACGCACCGAGCATACAAAGAAGTCCCATCATCGCCGCGCCAAAACCATAGATGAGCCAGATCAGCCCGTCACCCACAATAAATAATAAAGCCAGTGCGCCGATGATCAGGCGCACATTCGTATCCTTCATATAAATGCGCAGATCGCGGCTCATCGCTTTGCGCCAAATATTCTTTTATTCAACCGATTCATCCACGAGACAGCCTTCTTTAATTCAGGCAATATTTTTTCCACCGCCGCATCTCCCAGCAGCGCCACATCCTTGACCACCACCTTGTCCAGCAGATCAAATTGATGAACATTGGGGCGGACGATGATATCAGGAGCGTCAGCTTCAAGGCGGTAATGCGCAACTGCGCGGCTGCTCAGATCCACTGCGCGCATGAAAATATCAAATGCCTGCGCGACATGCAACCGATGGATTCGGTCTGTAATTTGCTTCGGCAAAATGGACGGGACAGGGATCGAATAAGTACGAACTGGGGTATCCAAAGGATCATTCAAAACAACCGCAACAATTGGCAGGTCTGGTGAGAGCATACGCGCCACGGTCACAGGGACGGGGTTCAAGACACCGCCGTCCATCAGTTCCCAATCATTTAAAGAATGCGGCGGAAAAACACCAGGCAAGGCGATCGTGGCAAGCACACCGTCCCTCAAAAATCCTTCAGATATGACAATTTCACTACCGGTCTTTGTGTCCACAGCAGTGACCGCGCAGGGAATTTTCAGATCATCGAAAGTCTTATCGCCCAATACCGCATCCAATAATTTGCGGACACCGGAGAGCCCCAGCAAGGAGGGACCATCATTCGCATCACGTCCATATAAACTGCCTTGATCTGTCGAGGTGAAAATTTCCTCGATCTCCGCCGGTGCGAGCCCCGACGCGTAAAAGATCGCGACCAAACCGCCCATACTTGTCCCTGCTACCGAGCGGATCTGATAGCCTTCTTTTTCAAGGCGTCGAATGACCCCAATATGCGCGTTGCCTTTTGCCCCGCCGCCGCCTAACGCCAATGTGATTTCCATTATATTTTATACCTCTCGAAAAATTAGACAGTGTGAATGAACGGGATTATACCTTGCGGGAATTTCATGTTATTACGAAGCCTCAAACTAGTTCGGGTCGCGGATCAACCAAACAGCCACACCTGCGCCGACAAAAGCGGCGAAGATCAAAATCCCCACCAATAATTTTGAAGATTGAGCGTTCGTTACCGGCGATTCAATAGTCGGCGTAAATGTGGGAGAAACGATGATCTGCGTTGGTAATGACAAGGAAGGGGTACCGCTTGCGGGAATCAATGTTGAAGTAACTGTGACAATAGGCAAGGCTGTTGATGGGGGCAGGGCGGGTTGTGTAGCAGCTTTCTTTACCAGCAATTGTTGACCCTGATAAACAACCAAGTCCTCACCAAGGTAATTCAACGCCTGAATATTTTTGATGGTTGTCCCGTATTCAATGGCGATGCTCCACAGTGATTGTCCATACTGAACTTTATGGAAGACATCTCCATCCGGACGGGCAGTGCTCAACGCGACTGGAACCATGTACTGACTGATACCAAGCGAGTTCTCGCCTGCTATCTCCGCACCAGGCAAAATAGTAATATCCATCCGCCCCTTGAGATATTCCCGCGCCGATGTGGGTAAAATTCTGTGAAAGCATGGTGTTCATGTGCAGAGCATCCTGCCATCCAGGCGGTACTCCGTTCCAAACCAATGGCTCCGAACTCATAAGAATATTTTCTGCGCGAAATCCCCCCAGGGAAAGATCGCCGGACAGGGGGAAACCAAGAGCCAATAGTTGTTGTGTAAAAGAGAGCCCGCTCGGGCGCTCGTGAGTGACCTGTCCAGTGGCAGCCATATAATCCGCCTGAGACTGGGAGGACTGGATGAGAATCGGATGTACTATCAGGGGTTGCAAACCATAGGAAAGCCGCAAACCGTTCACGGCATCGATCAGTTGCGAAGGGGATATGATACCCTGTTGAAGTTTCGGTTTTGCGGTGACGTTTTCAAAAGGAACAAGCCCAAATACAATGATCAGTGCGATCTGAAAAATATAACAGACGCGGGTTCTGATTACCATAAAGCTCGAACAGCAAGATCAATCGGTTCCTTGATCAAGGAACAATAATTGAGACCCCGAGCGTGTCACCAAACAGATTTGTTCCATCAGACATTTGCCAGTAACTTGTATACTTGCCCGACTTTTTAGGAGCGGTCAATTCTAAAGTAATCTCAGTCGAGCCACCAGGCTCAATTTGCTTTCGCAGAACGGTTGTTTGACCAGCGTCAAAATCCTCGCCGCTAAGAAGGACCAATCTAAATGGATACATCCAGGGGCAGGTTCCTGTATTCTGAACCCGCCAGGATTTCTTAAAGGTCTCCCTGGAATTAATTTTCGTTCCATCAGGTATCGAGGTATCACGGATATAAGCCAGGTTATAGCATCCTGATGCCGACCCTGACCCAGATCCAGCAGCTGGAAGATTGGGCACAGCAGTAGCAAGCGGACTCAGAGGCGCCAAAACAAAAGTTGGTGATGCAATATTAAGTGATGGCGGCGGCGGAAAAGTTACAACAGAAGAAACGATCGTCACAGTTGGGATCGGGGTTTGGCTTGGAACAAGAGTTGGCGTGGCTAAAGGAACACTGGCGGTTTGTGTTTCAAAATAAGCGGCAACCATGGTATTGATCATAGCTGTCTGGCTTACATCCACTTCCGGCGCTTTAGGTGTTGTTTGGATCCCAAACGCGCCAAGTAGAATTAATGCCAAAGCAAAAACAAGAATTTTGGTTAGGGTCTTCTGCATACTCACCTCCCCTTAAATCTAACACAAAATCAGGGAAAATATGGGGATAAATCTCCAGCGGTTTGATTGATATGATGATGGAGTAAGATGATCTATACAATGAAGTTTAAGCGATTTTCATTTGACCACTTGAAAAGAGAGTACAAGTGTTGCGCCAAAAGCATTTACTCCATCAGATAAACGCCAATAAGCCGTATAGGTGCCTTCTTTATTGGGCGCATCCATGTTCAGAGAGATCTCGGACCAGTCATTGACAGTAACCTGTCTGTCCAATTTTGTTGACCCGGCGCTGAATTCCTCCCCACTGACCAACACCATCCTGTATTGGTACATCCACGGACAGGTACCTGTATTTTGAACCTTCCATGTTTTTGTAAAATTTTCGCCTGGTTTAAGGGTGGTTCCCGCAGGGATGGTCACATCACGGATAAATGCCAAATTATTACATCCTGAACCTAGTGAAACGGGATTGACTGTTGCAGTCACAAACGTCCCCGGAGTTCCCAGTGTTAAGGTTGGAACGGCCGTCCCCAAAATGGGTGTGGAATAGACGATCACTGCTGTGGGCGGCGGTGGAAGTGTGGCGGTCGGATAAACAATCGTGGCGGTAGGGACCGGCGTTAAACTGGGGGCAAGGGTTGGCGTAGCTAATGGGACACTGGCGGTCTGTGTCGTAAAAAAGGATGCGACCATCGTGTTGATCGCCGCAGTCATGACGGCATTAACATCCTGCGTCGGAGATGCTGTTCCGCCACAGGATACGAGCAGCATGGATGCTAAAAAGATGACAAGGGTTTTGTATAAAATTTTATTCATTTTTACCTCACCTATAAATCTAACACAAAATCATTAGAAATTAATTCAAGAAAATTATGGATAAGTGTTCTAAATTGCGCGTACTCCAATTGTTAATACACCTCCAATGATTATCAGCCCAACCCGGTGATAAAATACTTGCACTCCTTTAGCATCCTGATTTCCACAAACCATGCTCCCCTCCAACCTGCTTCCCGACTTCCGCGTTCGCCAACGAGATTATTTGCTCGAAATTTCACGCATGCTCACTCAAGAGTTAGATCTTGAGAAGTTGCTGGCGCGCATTTTACGAGTCTCGATTGAAATGCTGGCGGGACAGGCAGGCATCATCGCGCTCAAACAACCTGAAGGCTGGCGTGTATCTGCGGCACATGGAATCGCCCCCGCGTTCATGAGCTACCTCACGCCCTTACTCGCAGAGGAAATTGTCAGTGAATTGGACGTGCGTGAACTGAACCGCATGTTGAAAGACCTAACCTATACCGCAAGCATGGGACTGCTTAACGGCACTGGTCTGCCCCTTGCCGCGCAGGGAAGGATCATCGGCGTCATCTTTATCTTCCGAAACTATGCGGACTTGTTCACCCCTAACGACCGCATTCTTTTGCAATCTTTCGCAGACCAGGCGGCGATTGCAGTATTTAACGCCCAACTATACGGGGATGTCTCCTACGAAAAACAACGGCTGGACGCGTTATTGGAATCCGCGGCAGATGGGATTTTGATCCTCAACGCCGAGTTGGTGATCGAACGCTGTAACGGAGCATTTGAAAAACTTTACGGTCTGACCCGCGATGAAATTGTCGGCAAAAAACATAATGAGATCGTGCACTGGAAGAAGGAGCCGCAAGGCACAACCCTTGAAGAATCAGTGTCAAGCGGCTGGCCGCTGACCCCCAACGCAACCCTTTATGTCGAAGGCGACATCGCACGACCCCTGCCTCCGCATCTTCCAGTAGGGATCACTTACGCCCCTCTATTATCCAGTGAAAATAAATTACGGAATGTCTTTGTCAGCGTGCGCGACATTACCCATTTCCGCAACGCAGATGAGATCAAGGCGACTTTTATATCCATCGTCAGCCATGAACTTCGCACACCGGTCGCGCTGATTAAAGGATATGCCTCCACACTGCGGCGCGATGATGCGCGCTGGGACAAACGCACCATTAGTGATTCGCTGGCCGTTATCGAAGATGAAGCCGATCGTTTGTCGAAGATGATCGATGACCTGCTGGATGCTTCACGTTTGCAGGCTGGCGGCCTAAGCTTGAACCAGGCCGATGTCGCCATCCCCAACCTGGCGTTAAGGGTGATCGGGCGTTTCGCGGCGCAGTCGCCCAAACACCATCTTGTCGCTGAGTTTCCGCCAAATTTTCCCATCATCATCGGTGATGAAACCCGCATCGAACAGGTAATGGCAAATCTCGTTTCTAATTCAATTAAATACGCGCCCAGCGGCGAGATCAAGATCAGCGGCAGTGTGCGTCCTGAGCAAATCATTGTTTGTGTGAGCGACGAAGGCAGCGGCATCGAAGCAAAAGACCTGCCGCATATTTTTGACAGATTTTATCGGTCAACTGGGGCGGTTAAGCAGACGAAAGGCGCAGGCCTGGGACTCTATCTTGCGCGCGCGATTGTTGAAGCCCACGGCGGCCGCATCTGGGCAGACGCTTCAAACGGCTCAACGAAACCTGACTCTGGCGCGAGGATCTGTTTCTCCCTCCCGCGATGAACAGAGCTGGAGTGTTTTCAAATCTTCTCAAATGGTAAAATCAAATAGCAAATCAAAAAAAGGATAAACACATGGCCACAATTCCCTTACGCAGTAAAGTCAACAAAAAATATACATGGAACGCTGAAAGTGTTTACAAATCGCCAAAGGAATGGGAAGCCGCATTACAGGCGGTTCTGAACGATATTCCCAAAGTAAAGAAATTTGAAGGCAAACTCAGCGAGAGTTCCACTGCCCTGCTGAAGGGATACACAGCCATTGAAGATCTGATCCTGCGCGCGCAAACCATATTTATGTACGCGCAGTTTTCCTACGCCGTGGATACAACAAATCAAGCCGCAGGCGCGATGATCGGAAAAGCGCAGGGTATGTATGGTCAGGTAGCCGCGGCAGTTTCGTTCCTAAACCCTGAATTGCTTAAGATCGGCAGGAAAAAGCTCAGCGCGTGGATGAAGGAGAATAAGAAGCTGGCTGAGTACAATCAGGCCATTGATGATCTCTTCCGCCAGCAGGCGCATGTGCGCTCCGGCGAAGTGGAGGAAATCCTCGGCATGTTGGCCGACCCATTTGGCGGACCGTCCACGAGCACCAGCATGTTGGTGAATGCCGATTTCAAATTTGCACCCGCTGTGGACAGCAAAGGCAAAAAGCATGATGTAACTCAGGGTAATTTCTATTCCACCCTGCTGGAACACCCCGACCGCAAAGTTCGCCAGAGCGCGTTTGAAAGCTATCAGGACAAGCATATCGAATTCAAGAATACGCTGGCCACGAATCTATCAACTTCCATCAGTGCCAATGTGTTCAATATGCGCGTGCGCAAGTTCAACACAACCCTCTCGGCATCCTTGTTCAACAATAACGTCCCTGAAGAAGTATTCCACAACCTCATTGATACTTTCAAGAAGAATTTACCGATCTGGCATCGCTACTTTGAGATCCGCCGCAAGGCATTGGGTTTAAAAGAAATCCAATATTACGATATGTGGGCGCCAATCGCAAAAAGAAAACCACACTTTCCTACGAAAAAGCCGTGGACTTAATCAGCGATAGTCTCGCTCCACTGGGCAAGGATTATGTAAATACACTTCGACAGGGTACCCTCAAAGATGGCTGGGTTGATTCCACCGCCAATCAAGGCAAGATGAATGGCGCTTTCTCTTATGGCGCACCCAAGACCCATCCATTCATCATGATGTCCTTTACGAATGATGTCGGCAGTATGAGCACGCTCGCGCATGAGCTTGGTCATTCCATGCACTCGTACCTCACCTGGCAAAACCAACCGCTGGCTTATTCCAATTATTCGCTCTTCGTGGCTGAAGTCGCTTCGAACTTTAACCAGGCCATGATGCGCGGACATCTGCTCAAGACCATCACCGACAAAAACTTCCTGATCTCGTTGATCGAGGAAGCGGTCGGCGGCAACTTCTTTAGGTATTTCTTCCAGATGCCGACACTGGCCCGCTTTGAACTGGAGACACACCAACGCTCCGAACGAGGCGAACCCCTGACAGCCGATTCAATGCAAAATCTGATGGCTGATCTATTTACCGAGGGTTTTGGTCCCAAGGTGAAGATAGACCGTCCGCGCGTGGGCATGGTCTGGTCTACGTTCAGTCACCTGTTTGCGGATTACTACGTTTATCAGTACGCGACCGGCATCTCGGGCGCGCATGCTCTTTCAGGCAGAATTCTGCGTGGTGAGCCAAACGCTGTGGAAGATTACCTTGGCTTCCTTAAATCAGGCTCGTCCGTTTATCCATTGGATGTATTGAAGAAAGCCGGCGTTGACCTGACCACACCCAAAGCTGTTGAAGAAACCTTCGCAGTGATGGAAAGTTATATTGACCGTCTCGAGGAATTGGTCGGATAGTTATCATAATACGTCGTTGCGAGGAGCGGATATGCTCCTCGCAACGACGTAAATTAAAGAAATCGGAAAATCATATATGGCACAAACACAAATCTCTTGCCCGCGCTGCAGACAAACGATCCCAGCCAACGTTGAACAATTATTCGACGTCACATACGAACCCGCCGCCAAACAACGCCTATTGAGCGGACAATCTAACTTTGCCCGTTGTCAATTCTGCGGGTATGAAGGCAGGCTTGCAACTCCTGTTGTATATCATGACAACGAAAAGGAATTGCTGTTGACCTTCTTCCCCATGGAATTGGGCATGCCCATCAATGAGCAGGAAAAATTGATCGGTCCGTTGATCCGTCAGGTCATGGATCGTCTGCCGGCTGAAAAAAGAAAAGGATATTTGCTTAGTCCGCAAGCCAACCTAACTTTTGAGTCGATGATGGAAACCATTCTAAACAAGGATGGCATTTCATCTGAAATGATCAAAACCCAGCAGGAACGTGTGCAACTGGTTGAGCGCCTGATCAAAGTCACCACAGCGGAAGTCCGCTCGGAAATGATCAAACAGAACGAAAAGATCATTGACGAACAATTCTTCGGGCTGTTTAGCCGCATCGCGCAGAACGCCATGCAAAGCGGACAGGAGCCCATTGCCCGCGCATTGATCGAATTGCAGAAACAACTGCTGGAAGAAACTGCTTTTGGCCGTCAACTTAAGGAATCTGTTGGAGAAATTGAAGCTGCAACAAAGATATTGCAGGAAGCGGGACAAAGCCTCAACCGCGAGAAATTGTTGGATTTCGTCCTCGAAGCTCAGAATGATGCCCGCATCCGCGCCTATGTCCAACTTGCGCGCGGCGGCATGGACTATGTTTTCTTCCAGAATTTGACGGAGAAGATCGACAAGGCTTCAGGCGATGAAAAGACGCGGCTTGAAACCATCCGGGAAAAAGTACTTGGCTTTGTGGCTGAAGTGGACAAACAACTTGAAGCGCGTTTCAAACAGGCAACGGATTTTATTGAGTCGCTTCTCAAGGAAGAGGATGTGGAGAAAGCGACTCGTGAAAATATCGAGAACTTCACACAAGACTCTGTGGAAGTGGTGAACCAGCTTTTGCGGCAGGCCTCTGAAAAGAATGATTACACACGCATGGGGAAACTGCAAAAAATGGCGCAAGTCTTACAGGAAGCCAGCGCTCCCCCACCAGAAGTGGCTTTCATCGAGCAATTGATCCAGGCACCGGACGACGCGGCGGTTGAGCAGATGCTGGCCGAAAACGATGGCGTGATCAATGACCAGTTCCTCGAAGCCTTAAGTGGGCTGGTGACTCAAATGGATGCTCAAGCCGAACAGGGAAACACCGAAGCCCAGCCAATCGCGCAAAGGCTCAGTGAAGTCTTCAAGATCGCGCTGAAGTATTCGATGAAAAAGAAAATGGGATAACACAATTCGGGGCTGGTCTTTTGTGACCAGCCCCGAATTGCGTTTACCTCAATCCCGCAAATAGATCCGATTCCGCTTCCCTGCCCCCATTGACCAAACTATATGCTCGATAAAAAGTCCCTTGCATGGCGAGGACTGCGGCGGCTGATTCTTTTGGCATATCTGCCAATGCGCCAATGGTAACCAATTGACTCTTGTGGCATTGAATGGCATCCCATGCGATGCCGCAATGTTCGGCCATATTTATACGAGTAGTGATCATCCAATCCTTCCACGGAAATTCTGCACGGATCTGATCATCCAATCGAAAGGTCATATCATCCACAAACGGGGAAATGAGGTTGATGAAGTTCTCCCCATCCACCATGTAATAAAGTTTGGAAACACGATGCGATGGAAGGTTTGCCGAATCTTCATAACTTGCGTCTACAGCACAAACGATGGCGGCGGATGTGAATTGTCCGATAGCGATGTGATCGGGGTGGCCGTAATTCCCATCGGGCGGAAAGGTCACGACGACCTGTGGCTTGATTCGGCGAATGTGAGTGACGATTTTTCCAATAGCTTCGGCGTGATCGGCTTTGTCCACTTCACCGTCTATATAATCGAGAAAACTCAGCGACGTCATGCCGAGTCCTTTAACCGCGTTCTCCAGCTCAACCGTGCGGATTTGACCAAGAATGCTCAAGCCTGGATTCTCTTTCTCGAGGCCGAACCAGCCCCGCTCTCCGCGTGTTGCGCAGACAAGGTGTGTATCCACTCCTTCGGAGGAGTATTTCGCCAGTGTCGCGCCCATCCCCATTGATTCGTCATCAGGATGAGCAAAAACTGCCAGTAGTTTTAGCGGATCCATACTTAACGAGCCGCAACTTTTAACAAGGTCTCAGGCGTAATATTAAATGCCTTCGCAAGGCCGGCCACATATCGCCCGCCTTTCGGTTTAATGCGCCACATGCCAAAATCTTCCAAATTAAACAACATTGCAGACTCCGGGAAGCGTTCAATATATTGGCGCTTGACCGGGGTATACCCAGGTTCGCCAATTTCCATCATCTCTGCAGAGCCGCGAATGGTGACTCTTGCCAGTGTTTGCGGGTCAGCGCGACCATCATCGGTCTCCGCTATGAGCAGGCACATGCGTTTATCTTTTTGCATATCAATTGTATGTTGCGCCAGGCGACTGACAAAAATGTAAAATGCGGAAAAATCCTGCGCGGAGACATAAGCCACCATGGAAACAAGCGGAGATTCGTCACGCAATGTGCCCAATGATGCAACGCGAGTATTGCGAATGATCTGGGCCAGAAGCTTTTCTGATTGAACATCCATAATGTTTAATCCCCGACCGGCGGGTTATCCAGCCGCATACCATGACCGCGCACGGTATCGATAAATTGATGGGTTGGATCAAGCGCCGCAAGGCGGTCACGCAGGCGGCGGATAAGCGCATCCAATGCCTGATCTGAGACACCTGCCATTTGCTCCTCACCCCACACAATACTGACAAGCTCACTGCGGCTGATGACCTGACCTTGACTCTCGTACAACTTCCACAACAACCTGAATTGCTGTGCAGATAATGGCGGCGCAACCTGTTGTTGATTAACCCAAACCTGCCTGGATTTCTGATCCATCAGCAAGCGGGAGGAACGCATGCCGCCATCCGCAAGCGGCATGGTCGCATCAGACGTGAGAAATAAAAATTGTTGAGCAAGTGCAATGCCGAGCAGATCGCCATCCTGCAGCATGACCGGGGTGGCCAGTTCAACGCCATTATGAATGGTACCGTTCTTACTGCCGAGATCTTCGATCGTGACGCCTTCAGGTGTAGGTGAAATGCGCGCATGGAAGCGGGACACCTGACGGTCCTGAATAATTACCTCACAGGTGGGATCGCGCCCAACCATTAATGTGCGGCTTAAATTCCAACGTTGTCCTTTTAGCGGACCATCCTGCGCGACGAGAATTGGATACTCCTCATCTTGTTGTTGTTTTTTTTTCATATTGCCTCAAAAATACAAATCCCAAAAAGACCCTCAAATTTCAATGTGTATAATAACATCATAAGAATGGTGTATGCTCCATGGAAAGACGTTTATAATATAGCAGAAAATCGGTATTCTGTGCAAGGCAAGGTGAAAATTTTTATGTTCTTAATATAAAGGGTGATACACGCCGAAAATATCACCTCATTAAGCACACCCCCTGCCCAGAGTCCGCCGTTAGGCAATAAGGAGAAGATTTGCCCCAGCCGTTAAAAAATGGGGAGACCCTGCGTGACCGCTATAAGATCCGCGAACAGATCGGACAAGGCGGCACCGGCAGTATTTATCTTGCAGACGATACCCGCCTGGAAGGTAGATTATGCGCGATCAAGGAAGTTGAACACAACCAGGCTCTCCCGATCGAAGTTTTTAAACAGGCACGCGAACAATTCTTTCGCGAGGCATCTGTTTTGGCGCGCCTCGATCACCCCAACCTCCCAAAAGTATCCGATTTCTTTTCAGACGGCCCGCGCGACTACCTGGTAATGGACTATGTGCCCGGCAAGGACCTGCGTGAACGCATGCTGGCAGCGCGGCGCGACCAAACCTTCCTCTCAGAAAGTGAAGTCATCCGCTGGGCTGTGCAAATTGCCGATGCCTTGAATTATATGCATAATCAGGAACCATCCATTATCCATCGTGATATTAAGCCCAGTAACCTAAAGATCACACCCAGCGGGGTGATCAAGCTGGTAGATTTCGGTCTTGTCAAGATTCTCGCGCCGAACGAAGTCACGATTACGATCATCCAGGGGCAAGGAACTGCGCTATACACACCACTCGAACAATATGGCGGTGATGATACTCACACGGAAGCCCGCGCCGATATTTTTTCTTTTGCCGCAACCTTGTATCACCTGCTGACCAATGAACCTCCCGCTGAAGCACGTAAACGCTTCCTGGACACCCGCAGTCTGACCCGGCCACGAGAACTTAACCCTCGCATCAGCAGTCGCGTGGAACGAGCCATCTTATGGGCAATGTCATTGCATCCGGATGAACGTCCTAATAATGTGATCGAATTTCGAGACGCGCTGCTTGGCAAGCATGAAATCCCCGAGCGCGCTGATCTGCAGCAAACCAGTTTTGACGCTCCTACATTCTCAATTTTTCCAGAGGAACGGCTGGCAGTTTACACGGCCTTGGGATTATTTCTGCTTGGGTTGATCTCGACGTTATTGAGATAAGCATTACCCCGTTTCAGTTTGAGTCTTCTCAATCATCCTGCAAAATGAACATTGATCTGGGGTTGATGTGGGTTGTCCGCAGCGGGGACAGGGATGCAAATTCGCCAACTCCACATTTTTTTCCAAAAATAATTTCCCACTTTTCTTCGCCTCCAAAAAATTTAAATAAAAAATAAGCTTCGCGCCTGGGCGGGCAGTTTCCAGTTGATTCAAAGACTCTTTATAAAAAATCGATTGCGATCCATCTGCGAATGGGCATTCTTCATATATATATTCAATGCCGCTCATAATGGCATAGGCGGTCATTTCGCGTTCGTAAAAACGACACAATGGCTTGACCTTGCGGGCCAATCCAGCCGTGCCGGGCAAGACAGGTCCCTGCCGCAAAAGGTATTCACTGGACCAGTTCAATGTGTTGCCGAAAAGCACAGCCGCCTCGTCGTCAAGATTATGACCCGTCGCGAGCACATCATACCCAAGGTCGCGCGCAATGCGGTTCATTTCATGGCGTTTTGCCAGGCCGCACACAGCGCACGGTTTCCCATGTCCGCGATGACTTCTTTCCGCGATCACAGGGATGGGCTGACCATATTCCTTTTCAATATCGACAATATGGAGTTTCAGGTTATGACTGGCAGCGAACTCCTCGGTCAAGCGCTGGGATTCATGCGAATAATTGATACCTTCATCAATGCCAAGGCCAAGATATAGTCCGTCAGCCTGATAACCCAGCTTGATGAGAATGTGCCATAACGAGAGAGAATCCTTGCCGCCAGAAACCGCAACAAGAATCTTCTCATCATGCGCAAACATTTCATATTTTTTGATAAAGCGCGCGGTCTGCTCAGGGATCCATTCGAGATAGTGTTCCTTGCATAAAGCCAATTTATGCTGACGCATATGGACGGAGGCTTTCCTGTCACATCGACGACAATTCATAATTTTTATCCGCCAGAAATTACAGCGACAAGCTTGATCACATCGCCATTTTTCAGGATCTCATCGTCGGTGATCAACTCGCCATCACGGACCGCGATAACCGATTCGGGCACGATATTACTCTTTTTCAGTGCATCCGCCAAAGCCATGCCTGGGCGCACTTCATATTCCTTGTCTCTCAAAATCAATTTAGCGACCATATTTCTCCTTATGGTGGATTTTATCATCCTTCAGTACTCTATTTTCTGCTTGACATTCCTCCCGCCTTGTCTTAGCATATTAGCATGAGAATTGGAATGATGGTGGATTCATATAAACCGTATGTCAGCGGCATAACCAACTATGTCGATATCAATAAGCGCTATTTTGAACTGGCGGGACATGATGTTTACGTCTTCACGTTCGGCAATCTCGATTATGAAGACGGCGAGAAAAATGTGGTCCGCAGCCGCGGCGTACCGCTGGCAGATTCTGGATTTTACCTATCGATGCGGTATTCGCGTGCCGCCAGAAAACTTTTGCAAACCATGGATGTTATCCATGTACAGCATCCATTCCTGAGCGGGCGGCTTGCTTTAAGATATTGCCGTGATATTCCGATCGTTTACACCAATCACACACGCTATGACCTGTATGCACAGGCTTATTTGCCCATGATGCCCGAGGAAATGAGTCAGGGGCTTTTACAGGCCTACATGCCTTCTTTTTGTAACGCGGTGGATCTTGTCATTGCGCCCTCGAAGGGCATGAAAAAAATCCTGCGCCAGTTAAATGTCGAGAGAGATATCGAAGTGGTGCCGAACGGTGTGGATCTTAAGGATTTCCTTACAGCACAACCACTCCCCCGCGACCAATTCGGCTACAAGCAAGATGATATCCTGCTTGTTTATGCTGGCCGCATCGCGCTTGAAAAAAACCTGCCTCTCCTATTAAGATCGTTTGCGGGGATTGCAGAAGCACTTCCGCAGACACACCTACTATTGCTCGGAAGCGGGGTCCAGATGTACGAGGAGGAGATCCGCTCTCTGGTTGGGGAGTTAAATCTTTCCGAACGAGTCCGCCTAACTGGCAGAATCGCCTACGATCAACTTCCAGCATACCTCGCCATGTGTGATATTTTCGTGACAGCTTCTGTTACTGAAGTTCACCCGCTTTCTGTCATTGAAGCCATGGGCGCAGGGCTCCCCGTAATGGGAATTCAATCTGTTGGCGTGGGTGATACCGTACAAGATGGCATTACTGGCTTCCTTTCGACTCATGAACTGTCTGCCTACACCGCGAAACTTACCCGCCTCTGTCTTGACCCGGGCCTGCGTGCTCAAATGAGTGTCTCAGCACGAGAAGCCTCTACCGCATATGACATTGAACGAGTCAGCGCCATCCTGCTAAAGCATTACGAGGAATTGGTAAAAGAATCAAAGCCGCGCAAAGGCAACTGGTCCATCCGCCTGCGCAGACTTTTGGAAAGCTTTTCGGAATGACGAAGCACAAAAAAGAGATCGGCGCGTGGGGCGAGTCCGTCGCCGCAGACTGGCTGGCAGAAAAAGGGTACCAGATCATCGCGCGTAATGTCCGCACGCCATATGGGGAAATAGATATCATTGCACAGCAGGCCGATGTCACAATATTCGTGGAAGTCAAAACACTGACCTCAAGCAGGGATTTTTATCCAGAAAAAAATATTACCCCAGCCAAACAAAAACATATGATCAATTGCGCACAACATTACAGCGCGGGCCATGAAATAGATCACTGGCAGATTGACGCCGTCGCCATCGAAGGAAAACCCGGCTCCAAGCCGGTTATCACACATTTTGAAAGCGTCATCTAATAAAAACGCAATTTTCTTTTTGATATAATTTCAACAGGCAGTCAACAATAAGGAGATCAGCATGGCTAACATCATCGGTCCGGATGTCAGTTTTTATCAGGATGACCCGCAGACCCCTCAAGGCATTGATTTTGCAAAAATGCGCACCGCCGCAGAATATGTGATCCTGCGCGCCGGTCAAAACCTTTGGGCGGACAGGGATTTTAAAGCCAATTGGCGCGAGTCAAAAACCGCAGGTTTTCCACGCGGTTCTTACTGGTTCTATGACAGCCGCGCAGACCCCAAAAAACAGGCCGATCTTTGGGTACAGCAATTCGAGGGAGATTACGGTGAACTTCCGTTATTTGCAGATTTTGAGGATCGATATAACGGGGCGTATAAGGGTTGGAAGCATTGGTATACATTTCTGGAAAGACTCAAAGTACTGATTCCCGGCAAGGAAATTGCAATTTACACCGCCTATTATTACTGGCTGGAATTTGCGCCAAACCCCAATACTCAAGCAGCCAACCTGGCGTATTTTCATCAATATCCCTTATGGATCGCCAACTACAATACAGCCGACCCCTTGGTCCCGAAGCCCTGGTCGAAAAATGAGTGGCTTTTCTGGCAATATACAGATAATGGAGACGGCACGCTGTATGGCGTGGAAAGTCTCAATATTGATCTGAATTATTTCAACGGCGATCTGGATGCTTTCCGTGCAAGGTTTAAACTATCCTCTCAACCGCCACCGCCACCACCACCGCCTCCCCCACCGCCCCCCACGTATCCACAGTATCGGGTTACGGCCACATCCCTGAACGTCCGCGAGGGGCCAGGCACAACCTATAAATCTCTCGGTTTTATTCGCCTCAATGAAATTGTGGAAGAAATCGGTGCCAACGCAGATAGAACCTGGCTCAACGTCCGCAAGATGGATGGAAGTTTGATAGGCTGGAGTTCTGCCACATATCTGAAAAAAATATCCACCCCGAACCCCAATCCGGACAGCCAGGGTACGTACCGGGTAACCAGCTCGTCATTAAAGGTCTTTGATGGACCGGGGTTATCCTACGGCGCGATCGGCTATGTTTACTTCGCAGAACTGGTTCAAAAAATAGGGGCGACTTCTGACAATGCCTGGCTGAACATTCGCAAGACAGATGGAAGTTTGACGGGCTGGTGTCAGTCAGAATTTTTGATCGATGCCAATGGGCAAACGCCTCCCCCGGATCCGTATGACCAGCCCGACCCCATCCCAAGTTACGAATCTAATAACTGGTATAAAGTAAACGCTGCCAGTCTGTATATACGCGAAGCACCTTCCACATCAGCCAGAGTTGTTGGAACAGTCTACAAGAATGACTCACTGCCAGCGCTGGATGATACAACTGATCCAAATTGGGTAAAAATCGAACGACTGGACGGCTTATCCGGTTGGTGTTCCAAAAATTATTTGATCCTTTTGGGAACGCCTCGTCCCTCCTCGATACAGCAAGTTTTATTTAATGGGATCACATATTTTCGCAAAGTGCTGAGTGTGCCTCGTCCAATCGTTCTCCACGTAGCTGTGATTGACTTGAAAACTCCCAACTTCGAATTTCTGGTTACCCCCACCTCAAACCCGGAAGGAATTATTTGCACCCGCGAAACATCCAGATTTCTTGAGGAATTCAAGATGCATTTTGCCATCAATGGAGACGGGTTTGATTATTTACCCGCCAGCTATGTGCCGACAACATACTGTCCAAATGGCGGCGACCCGGTTAAAACGCAGGGTTTTGCAGCATCACGCGGAAAAATATACTCACCCTTGAATACCATCCAGCCTGAGGTCTATATCGGCGCGCGCAACCAGGTTAGTATAAACACAGCTCCAGGAAATATATTCAATGCAGTATCCGGTGACCGCATGGTCGTCGAAAAAGGAGCTGCAGTGAAAAACCTAGCCGCAGCATTGCCAAATCCGCGTACTGCGCTGGGATTAAATAGAAACGGGCGATGGCTTACCTTCATGGTAATTGACGGCCGTCAACCAGGGTACAGTGAAGGTGTCACCTTCCCAGAACTGGCGAACATATTGATCTCCTATGGCATCTATACTGGCGTAAACATGGATGGCGGCGGTTCATCCACCATGGTGATGAAAGGCGCAGATGGGAAACCACGTGTCTTAAACTCTCCGATCGACATGAATATCCCCGGCAGACAGCGTGCCGTCGCAAATCATTTGGGAATATTTATTAAAAAGTAATTTGTACCTGCACCTCAAACAAAAAACGACAACTCTTTCGAAAGAGTTGTCGTTTTTTGTTTCAACAATGTATGTTATTCAGATACAAGCAGCATCTTGGCAAACCGTCCATGCAATTGACCAATGCCACGCACAATGTTCATGAACAAAGTCCATAGGAAGAATCCGCCAGCAACCAAAAGTGGATATGACCAGACCGGAAAGAAAAACCGTACTCCGCCATCGAATATCGCACCTTGTTGAAATACTTCCTGTAAAACCGGGATGGCAGCAAATGAGAGAGAAATGCTCAAGACAGTAACAATCAAAACGAAGTATATCGTGCCCAAAATAAATTGGGCGATCATATACACAAGCATAAGCCAGGTGGCCTTATCAGTTAATAGCGCTTTGAGTCTGTCAAGCCACTTCATACCCTGATGTGAAAACAACGGACGCCGAGGCATACGCACCCCGAGCAATGCTTCTACAAGGCGGCCCTCGAGCAAAGCCAATCCGCGCACAGAGAGTAAAAATAAAAGCGCAAACGGAAAACCAAAGATGAAGATCAAAAACGATACAGAAACTGATATCCCAGTAACGGCCCAGGTAAAGTAAAACACGCCGGTTACAAAAGCAATGAACATATAAAGCAACGCACCCCATGCACGCGGGTCCATATACACTCCAAGGAAGCGACCGAATGCTGACTGTGACTTGACGGGCTGTTTCAATGCCGGGGATGTGCGCCTTTCCACTTCCCTGTAAGCTGCGGCAGTTTCTTCGGGAGTACCATATTCTTCGATAATCGTTTTCAAAACATCTGCTTCATTCAAATCAGGTTTTGCATCTCGGACCACCGCCAACGCAGTGGAAAAATGTTCGCGGGCATCTGCTTGCGCATCCTGTAATAATGCAGGGTCGGCATCTTTCATTTCGTTTCTCAAAGCTTCGAGATATTCTTCAGTGGTATTAAACATGATGTCATCCTTTCAAGATTATGTCTACAAATTTCTTGGTCTGCTTCCATATCACAAGCCATTCCTCTAAAGCGGAGCGCCCGTCACTAGTGATCATATAATATCGGCGTGGCGGGCCTGAGACAGAAGGTTCCACAGTACTTTCCAATAATCCGTTCTCTTCCAAAGAACGCAGGACCGGATAAAGCGTCCCTTGTTTCATCATTGGGAACTCAGGGCTGCTTTCTTCAAGCATTTTTGCGATCTGATACCCATATAACGCTTCTTTGCTTCGACTGAGAACACTCAACAGCACGAGGGCTGATGTGCCTGAATTCAACTCTTTCTGGAATTTCTTGATTTGTGCGCTAACATCAGTCATTTTTGCTCCTTCCAGTATTATCAATTTCTTACTACTAACATATTAATAATAGTAATAAATTGATATTATGTCAAGGGTGATAATATAAAAAGTCCCGCCTATCGACGGGACTGAAAACTGATCTGCCATAACTTTCTCTTGCCAGCTTATGGGTCCTGAATCTCCGCGGCACGAAGTGTATTATTCATCAGCATCGCAATGGTCATGGGACCGACGCCGCCAGGCACAGGGGTAATAAAGCCCGCAACTTCCTTTGCCTCTTCATAATTGACATCACCAACAAGTCTCTGGAGCGGTTTGCCCGTCTTCTGGCTGATCATTTGTGTGCCGTCGGGATTAAGTTTCGGAATGCCATTAATACCCACGTCTATGACAGCAGCGCCGGGCTTGAGCCAATCACCGCGCACCATTTCCGCGCGGCCAATCGCTGCGATGACGATATCTGCCTGACGCAAAACTGCGGGAATATCCTTCGTACGCGAATGAACAACTGTGACCGTGGCATCTTCCTTTACAAGCAGCAATGCAGCCGGCATACCCACAATGTTTGAACGTCCCAGCACGACCGCATTGGCGCCCTTGATCGTCACGCCAGCTTCCTTGAGCAGGTAGATGCATCCATAAGGAGTACACGGAACAAAGAGCGGTTCACGCCCCTTCTGCGCAAGACGGCCAAGGTTGATCGGGGAGAAGCCGTCTACATCCTTCTCAATACTGATGAGCTGCAGAACACGTTCTTCGTCAAGGTGTGATGGCAGGGGCAATTGCACCAAAATACCGTTAACTTTTGGATCTGCATTCAATTCCTTGATTAGTTTCTCAAGGTCTTCCTGGTTGATGTCTGCAGGTACGGGGTGATGATACGAAGTCATACCCAATTCAGCGCATGCTTTCTGTTTCATGCCCACATATGCGGCTGAGTCTACACGGTCACCGACCAATACAGTTGCCAGGCCCGGCTGCGACTTTCCAGCCGCGATCCTCGTTGCAACCTTTGCCTTAACCTCATCACGAACCTTCTGCGCAATCGCAGTTCCGTCAATTAATTGAGCCGTCATGTTTTGCTCCTTCTATATTTTACATATTATGAAACATCGGATTTTTTGTGAATTAACGCACAAACATTATACATTCCTTCCCCCATTTCGTGAAAGTGACACTTATCCTGATTTGAAAAGACCATAGAAATAATGCGAAACATAACCGCAGCGTTACTGTATTACATCATATACTTACGGCTTCAAGACCACGAAATTATCGAAGATCACATCCACTCCAGGCTGCCCGAACGTCCCCGCAAGAAGCCCGACGTCGCCCGACTTCAATGTTGCATCCTGCGCTGAGGCGACTTGAGTTCCATTTACATAAAATGTGAGCGTGTCGCCTATGCAATCTGCCCTGAGATGGTTAACCGCCAAGCCGGTCTTGATATTATGGTCCGACTTTAATTCGTCAGTTCCAAGCAGGAGAGCTTTTTCGCCAGAATACATCCCAATCCCATAAAAACCGTCACTGGAGATCATAAAAAAATAATAATCAGTGCCCGTATAACGGCAGATCAACCCAATGCGATTCTCGTCCGGCCCGCCCAACTTGCCTGCATCGACTTCCAAACGAATATCAGCAAAATTCTTATGGGGTGTTGACCAAAAATTCGTTTCAGGCGAATTAACCAGCAATCGATATCCGCCCGCATCGTAATCTATGGTGCCTTCAGAGGCCGTAAAGCGATCCCAGCCAGTAACAGGCTGGGTAAAATCATCTTGAAATAACATGCTTCCAGATGGCGCATTCAGGTCTAACGGCGCAGGGGTGGCCGGTGTTGTTGTGGTGGAACAGGCGAATGAAAGTACGATCAATACAGTGAGGGCGGTCAGCATACGATTCATAATCGTGATTTTATCATGAGGGAATATTATTCTTTATCTCAAATAGAAATATCTTTATGGAAAATATTTTTCAAGTAGTTGAATGGCAAACGCACCTTCGGGACCATTCATATCTGCATCACGAACATAAGTTAATTCAGCAAAAGCGGCAGTGCGATCATCCTGTGCCAGATAGGTCATGGCCAGATGAATATGTGCGGGAAAATGATTCGGAAATCGCTCAATGGTATCCAATAAAACCTGCTCGGCGTTTGCAAGTCTTCCGGAAGAGAGATACAGCCAACCCAACGCATCCAAGGCCAAAGGATCATCAGGCGCAAGTTCCACTGCTTTTTGCGCGGCGGGCAAACCCACATCTTCGGTATGCACATTGTTATCGCCGCAAAAAATAGCCAATAACCGCCAATAGGTCACATCGTTCGGCGCAAGGTCTGCAGCAAGTTGATAAGCATTCAAGGCTGAAGCAAGATCGCCAAGTTTAAAATAAGCATTCCCGATCTCAGCCTGCCAAGCGGGATTGGCCGACTCGTACTCAGCAGCTAATAAGTATTCCGCAAGCATCTGAGCATATTTCCCCTGACGGTTCCAATATAAGCCGCGCAGTGCGCGAATAGTGGCAGAGGTGTGGTCGAGAGTCACAGCCTGGTCAAGTTGCGCGCCTCCATCCTGACCGATCTGTTGTTTCGCTTCGCCGAGCCAAGCCCATGCCTCAGCATTTTCCGCATTAAATTCGATGGCTTTCTCAAAGGCCTCCATCGACAGATCCCATTCCTGAACTAATCCCAGCGCACGCCCTATGGTCACAAACTGCTGTGACGGATCGGTTTGTGCGGCGGATATATTCAAAGCGGAGCGCATTGTCTGCACCGCAGGATCAAATTCAGGGTTCAGAGATGAAGCGGTCATTAATTCTGAAAGCGCTTGCCCGGTCTCTGTAAAAGTCAACAGAAGTCCAAGCCGGTAATGAGCGTAGACATCTCCCGAATTCGTGCCTAATTGAATTTGATTCATAAGAGCATCGCGTTCTGAGTTCCAGTCTTTTTGTTGCCGATATATAAATGCAAGCCCTGCGTATAAGGAAGGTGAATCGTAAAACTGCAATCCCTGTTGATACGCTTCAAGCGCGGATGGCATGTCGCCGTATGAATAATAGGAAAATGCAAGCGACAGCCAGCCCTGCTCTGATAGTTGTGGGACGCGTTTTAGGAAAGCAATCGCGCGCAATGCATCTCCGCCCGCGCTTGCGGCAATACCGGCCCGCTCCCAGAGATCATTCCGCCAGGGGAAAAAACGGGCAGCGCGTGAAAACGAATCAGCTGCGCTTGCGTAATTTTGCGAGGCAAATTCAGTTTCGCCATCCTTTATGGAGAAATACCCTGTGAAAGCCACAGGCACAAGGATGGCTGCGAGCAGTACAGATACTATGAGCGGAGCGGACCATTTGGGATTGCGCATTGTCGATATGATTAGACGGACGGGTTCCCTTGAACACATTGAGTTTTATATGCGAACACTTTACGCGCAGAGGGCAGAGATAAGACCAGGATTACTGGTGTATCGGTAAAATCCGTGCCTCCTCATAAAAAAATGTCTGATATAAGCTGACACCCGCCTAATTATACGTTGACTACTCATAAATTTTGAACTGGCATTATAATCATGAAAACATGAACGCATTTTCCAGTTTAATCCTCACTCAACTCACTGTTCCCCCTGGGGATTTAATTTATTATGTTGTGTTGGCGTTCTCAGTTGCCAGCGCACTTCAATCGGCTCTTAACCATTGGCGCGTAAGCGAATTCCCACAAGCCCGCCGTGCTTTTTTTGGTCTCGGCATTCTGCTCGCCGCACAAATAGCAATGTTTGTTTTTAGCGGACTGGGTTGGCAGCATGTCCTGGAGCCCAAAACAGTCCTGCCGCCCATGGATCGCGCATTTATCGTATTTGGTATTATCTGGATCACATGGCTGTACGCCTTTCCTGAACCAAGCCGTATCGCTGACGGCGCAGCGAGTTTACTAAGTGTGCTGGTGCTCGCCGCGCTTGGGTTAAGTTTGCTAACCTGGCAGCCACAAATTCCCCTCGTGAGTTACAACCAAACCCCCGATGATTGGTATTGGCAGATCGGTTCACTGGTGGCCGCGCTGCTTGGTATTATCATATTGATCCTACGCAAGCCGGACGGGATGTGGCAGGGGATTATATTACTGACATTAGGATCTGCCGGTCATGCGGGGCATTTATTTTTTCCAACAGAAGGCAATTATTCAGGAATTGTACGCCTTGCTTACATGGCTGCCTTTCCAATATTACTGACCCTGCCTCAGCGTTTTTCATTCTCCTCACAAGCGGCAACGCCTGCACGATCAACACCCGTGGCAATACCTGCAAAACAAGATACTGCGACACAGGACCGCAGACGATATAGCACGGACCCCAAGACCTTTCATGCCATGCTGGCGCTTGCGGTTGAATCAAATCCGACCAAGATCAGCCAAGCTATCACACGCGCCATTGCCCAGACCATGCTTGCCGACCTGTGCTTTATGATCTACCTAACAGATAACAACAATCAAATCGTGATCGGCGGCGGGTATGATCTGATCCGCGAAGATGCATTGGAAGGCGGGTCGCTTAAGAAAAGTTCCATTCCCATGCTTGCAAATTCGCTTCAACGCGGACGTCCATTAAGGATGCCTTCAAGCAGCACTTCTGCCGACATTAAAGGATTGGGGGATGTCCTTGGCCTGCCCAATCCAGGTCACCTACTGAGCGTCCCGATCCTGACTCCAGATAAGGAATCTCTGGGCGGCATATTATTGCTTTCTCCATATTCCGACCGCACCTGGACAGCTGAAGACCAGGCGTACCTTGCAAACATCGCCGCGGCGCTTGTGCCAATCATAAAACGGGGCCAAAAAGTAACAAAATTGGAGGTACAAACTGACCATGCTCGCGGACAAGCGGAGGAATTGGAACGCCGCAATCAGGAACTTGTACAACAATTAGAATCAGCGCGCGCTGAATTACAGAAAAATAACAATAATACGGAATTGGCCTCCCTGCGAATGGCGCAGGAAGAATCCCAACGCATTATTGAAAAACTACAGGCTGAAAACGGCAGCCTACTAACAACCCAATCCGAGCAGCCTTCAATACCTGACTCGCAAATTGAAGATAAATTAAAGAATGCCCTGCAAGAAATCGACCTTTTGAAAAATCAACTCCTTGAAGCAAGCCTAAAAACAGAAGAGATAGAAAAAGGCAAAGTGGCAGTAAAAAGCACAGAACTGGCTGAAGTGATCGCATCCATTTCGCAGGAATTACGCCAGCCGCTTTCATCGATCGTTGGTTACACCGACCTACTGTTGGGTGAATCGGTGGGCATCCTTGGCGCATTACAACGCAAATTTGTGGAGCGAGTAAAAACATCCACGGAACGTATCCGTAGTTTAACGGATGACATGATCCAGATCACAACACTGGAAACAGAGTTGAATGATCTCAAAACCGAATCAGTTGATCTGAATTCGATCATCGATAACGCCATGTCGTATACGAGTACGCAGGTGCGCGAGAAGCATATTTCAATGCATCTTGAATTGCCGAAAACCCTCGCGCCCATTCAAGCGGACCGTGAAGCGCTGCAACAAATACTCATCCATCTTTTACAAAATGCCGGGGCGGCGACTCCCTTCGAAAGCACGATCAGGCTGACGGTCCAGACACGAAACGAGGATGGAAAGGATTTTATTCTCATTCAAGTTGCTGATTCCGGCGGCGGAATCCCCGCTGATGATCTCCCGCGCGTCTTCACCCGACTATATCGCGCAGATAATGTTCTTATTCAAGGCATTGGCGATACAGGTGTTGGGCTTTCAATTGCCAAGACACTTACCGAAGCTCAACATGGAAGGATCTGGGTGGAAAGCGAACCCGGGGTCGGATCGGCATTTAGCGTGTTACTACCTATTGCCGGCGCGAATTCTGTTAACCAGGAATCTGCGTCTAAAGGAAATGGCTGATGAAAAGCCTGCGCGACATTGGAAACGCGCTGCTGGTAGCATTTGTGGCAATCGGATTGATCCTGGGGGCGTTATCAATTTCGCTTGTGGAATTCGCGCCAGAGGCTACTCCAACAGCGACCAATGACCTGTTCGAATCTCCCGTGCCTTTGACAGCGACCTCATCATTAACACCATCGCTGACTCCAACGCTTGAGGTAAAAACCCCCACAGCCACAATTACAGCAACATTCACAAATACGACCACTCCTCCAACTTCATGCCAGCCTCCAACGGGTTGGTCTCAAATCACCGTTCAAGTTGGGGATACACTCGACAGTATCGCCGCGCGGTATCAAGCCAACAAGAATGAAGTAAGTATCGCAAACTGTTTATTGAGTGACAGCCTGATCATAGGTTCAAAATTGTATGTACCGCCCGCCCCCACCAGCACCTTTGCCGTTTGTATTCCAGGCGCAATTGGATGGTTAAAGAATTACATTGTGCAATCTGGCGACTCTTTATATCGCATTGGTTACGATCATTACACCACTCTAGAGTTGATGCGCCGTGTGAATTGCCGCGTGAATGACACTATCTTTGCCGGCGAACGCCTTTGGGTTCCGAATGTCGCCACGCGCACACCCGTCTCTGCGGTCACAAGTACAACCTATCCAACCGCGACATTCACTGAAACCGCCATTCCCTTTACGGCCACTGTTGTTCCCACCACCACACCTGTTCCGCCTACAAACACACCCACAAATACTCCCGTACCAACGCCTACGGACATCCCCATAGTAGTTCCTTAGTAAACGCGGCTCAATTGCGCCTTCAAAGATTTGCATGAAATCATCCCGGCACCTCTTCATTCTGCTTCCAATTATTGCGTTCGTAATATCCGCCTGTGGTTCCACGCCGCAATCAACCACATCCAACGCGCTTCCGTTTATTCTGATTACATCAGCGCCAAATCCATCCCCAACGCCCACGCCATTTCAGCCAGCACTTTACACGCCTACGCAGGTTTCCCTTCTATCATTTGAGATCAATACGCCATTATTACTACCCACTGAGACACCATCTCCCTCGCCAACACCGCCAATTGACGCAACCGCCACGGTTGATATTAATCAACTCTTCCCGACCTCTGCCGCACCTCCAGCCGCCGATTCACTCGCGGGCAATCCCACAGCCTTGCCGCCGCTGACCGATAACGAAACAATCAACTTCCTGCTGATCGGTTCAGATCTACGGCCCGGGTCATCGTACCGCACAGATACCATCATTGTCGCGGTGGTCTGGCCCAAGGAAGGACAGGTCTCGCTCATCTCAATTCCGCGTGACTTGTGGATCTACATCCCCACCGTGGGAATGCAGCGTGTCAATACAGCCTATCAAAGCGGAGAGATCACCGGCTATCTTGGCGGCGGACCGGGTCTACTTAAAGATACGATCTCTTACAACCTCGGCATTCGCATTGACCACACCGCCATGGTCGATTTCGACGGGTTCCGCCGCATCGTGGACACCCTCGGCGGCGTGGAAATTCCCATCGCATGCTCCTACACTGATTGGCGTTTGATAGATCCGTCATACGATCAATACAATGAAGATAATTGGTGGCTTTACACCGTTGGCCCCGGCCAAATTCACATGGACGGCGATCTCGCGCTCTGGTATGCCCGCGCGCGCTCAAAATCCAACGACTTCGACCGCGGACGCCGCCAGCAGGAAGTGATCCGCGCCATTTTTGGACAGGCATTACAAACCAGCACCTTTGGAAAAATTCCACAGCTTTATAACGATCTTTCCAGCACTGTCATTACAGATCTCGGCCTCGCAGATTTGGTTCGCATGGCTCCCTACGCGCTCAACTTCACGAATGCAAATATTCGCGGCTACTACATCCGCCCGCCCTATGTCAGTTCGTGGATGACCCCAGGCGGTGCGGCGGTACTCCTGCCAAACGATGCTGAACTGAGTCAAATGCTCATCGAAGCAACAACCCTCTCCACGTTTGCTGTCGAGCGAAAATCCGTCAAAGTGGAAGTTCAAAATGGAGTCCCCTTCGACACATGGGACTCCCTCGCCGCAGCACGTCTGAACTATGCCGGGTATCAAACCATACTTTCGAATGCCGACCGCCGCGACTACGCAGCCTCCGTCCTGGTGGATTTCACACCCGGGCAGGATCCTACTCAACGGCAGACGATCCTCTCGACCCTCAACCTGTTCTCTGCAAATGTGATTTCCCAACCCGACGCAAACAGCCCCGTGCAGTATCGGGTGATCCTCGGCTATGACTACGAGCCATGCTTCCAGCCGCAGGACCTTTCGCATTAAATTTTTTAATTCCCAACCCTGTTGACAATCCTTCCCACATTCGTTAAACTATACGAAAAGACTATGCGCTACTATTACGAGGTAACCTATGGCAAAAACAACTGATTCTGCACACATTACAACCAAGACCCTGCTCCCAACCGCCATCAACGGTTGGGAAATGTTCATGCAAGACCAGGGGCGTTCTCACCACACCGTGAAGGCTTTTCTATCTGACGTGCGGTTGCTCACCAAATTTCTCGCCCCAGACAAAGCCATCGGAACGATCACAACTGATGACCTGAACCGTTTCTTTGCGTGGATGGAAAAAGATCGCGGCATACCATGCAGTCCCAAGACCTTGTCGCGGCGCATTACATCGGTCAAGTCATTCTTTCGCTGGCTGCATCAATACGGCACGCTGACCATCGACCCCGCTGAAAAAGTCCTACAGCGCTCGGCCATCAGTCCACTCCCCCAAGTTCTCACAAATGACGAATACGAAAGGGTTCTGCTAGCCGCAGATCGTCACCGCCGCGAGACAAAACCCGACGCCCGCATGTACGCGCTCGTTTACCTTTTGCTTACCACCGGTATCAAGAAAAATGAATGTCTCAGTATTCGCCTAAACCACATTGACCTGAATGCAAAGAACGGACCGCACATCTTCATCCGCTATGCCAGCCCGGCCAACCGCTACAAGGAACGCAAGATAGAACTGCAAGAGGATTGGATCGCAGCCTACAAGGAATATCTCACGCAATACCATCCTGCTGATCAGGTATTTGCCTGGTCACCGCGCAGGTTGGAATATTTGTTGGAAGATATTGGCGCCGAAGCCAGTCTTACAAAACACCTATCATTTGACATGTGCAGGTGGACATGCGCCTTGCGTGACTACCAATCGGGTATGGAATCAGATCTGATACGTCAGAAACTTGGCGTCTCAAAGATCCAATGGCGCGAGTTGTTCATCAAGATCAGAAAATTGAATGGTGAAATAAAATAATAAAAATTCCCCGCCAAACAAGCGGGGAATTTTTATTCTCTAAATTTATCCAACGGGCGAGTCACTGAAAAATAGACAATGCTCCGCGATGTCGTTTTCAAACGGTACGGGTGCGCGGAACGATACCCAGGCACCCAAAGGATCTCATCTCCAACACATAACAAGGGCCAATACTCACGCGCCCGCAGGGGCATTTTTTCATTTACCAGAAAATCTGAAAGTTTTTGTGAATGACCATCCATGCCCAGCGGTGCAAAACGATCACCCTGGCGGCGCGTGCGCAGCTCGAACTGCCCGGACAGATTTTCAGCATCCAACCAGACCTGAAACTGGTCCTCGTTCTGCCTGGCCTGTTCCCTCGCCAAAGCTGGGATTCGCCAAATCTCAGTAGATAATTTCCAGCCGCCTGCAAGAGAAACCTGACCGGGAATTGAAATTGACACGGGATCATTTCCGATCATTTGAGGCCAAAGATTAAACGGCAATTCAGCATTCAATGTGCAAATATAAACATTGCCGAGTTCGCGGAACATGCGCATGCCGCCTTTCAAGTCAACGCGCGAAGAGAGTCCGCTGCTGTTGATCATATTCGTTGCACGCTCAAGAACGGAAAAGCTGATATCCACTTCAGGGCGAAGAAACTGCATGGCATGTTTGACCAGATTGCGCTGCAGACCGATCGAGTAGTCGGAGAGCAGGTCAGAGTCGAAGGTAACAACCTCATCATTTTTAGCGATCACAGATTCTTGCCAGGCTTGATCCAGTGTTTCCATCACAAAAGCGTAATCGCCCTTGAGCGATTCGGACATATGCAAAACTGCTTCACGGAATTTTGGATTGTAACTTTCAAGGTTTGGTATCAAAAGGTGACGAACGCGATTCCGCTGAAAGTTAAGCGAATCATTGCTTGAGTCATAATGCGGGCGCAACCCATTGACCGCGCAATACACAACCGTTTCTTCACGCCACATTTTTAGCAGAGGGCGAATAATGGGAATTTCCGCGTCAAAGGTTTTTATAAGTGAACAAAAAGACATGCCCTTTAACCCGGTGAGCGCACTACCACGCAGAAAGTGCATGAGGATCGTTTCGACTTGATCGTCCGCAGTATGCCCTACGGCGACGGCCTGTGCATTTCGTTCGCGTGCCAGCTTGAACATAAAGCGATAACGTAAATTACGAGCTGCTTCTTCGAGTGAAAGTTTTTCCTGATCTGCGTACGCCCGCACATCCGCGCCATCAACGACGCAAGCAAGCATTAATCGCGCCGCGATCTTTTCCACCATACGGGCGTCCTGCCCCGATTCCTGACGAAGTTGATGGTCAAAATGAGCGACAATGATGGGATAGCCCGCCTGCCGTAGCGTTTCCATCAAACATAGACTGTCAGGACCGCCCGAAACACCGACAATGATCGGGCGGTCTTTTACAAGTCCGCACTCATCTTTTAAGGTGCTTTCAATGTTCTCTGACATTATTTAATTTGATACAACTCCACCAGCACCCCGCCCGTGGACTCAGGGTGAATGAAGACGTATTTTTTTCCATCTACAGAAATACGCGGTTCTTCATTGATTAATCGGATGTTTTTAGCTTTCAATTGCGCCATCATTCCTTCAATATCGTCCACTTCAAGGCAGAGGTGATGCATTCCCTGGCCGCGTTTGGCGAGATATTTGGCAATGCCTGAGTCGGTGGTGGTCGGCATGACGAGTTCCACTTCAGCGCCTGCAATGGGTAGAAACGCAACCTGCGATTGTTCTGCAGGTACATCGCGCAGTTCGTGTAATTGAATTCCCAGCGCGTCGCGCCAGAATAAAAGGGATTTCTCCATATCTTCCACTACGACAGCGACATGATTGACAGCAGTGATCTTTGCCATTTTTCCTCAAAGTTGATCTTGGTTTATATTTCTTGAATTTTACTCTGCTTCTGCAGAAACGAAAAAGTTTGTTCTGTTTTTGGAATGTGGAATTAGATCTTTGTTGGGATAACAAATAAAAGACAGGTCATGCTTGCTCAAGGCATGACCTGTCAAAAAAAGAGGAGTGCCCCCGGCACAAGTTAGCTATAACGATTTAATTTTCAACCATAGTCCAGGAACTCGGCTGACTTTGCCCCATGCTGAGAGGCTCGCGCGGCGGGTGAATACATCGTAATCGTGTTTTTCAATGTAGTCTAAAATACCGCAATAGAAAGTGGACGCAGCGCCAATCGCAAGTTGGCCTTCGCGATCGAGCATTTTCACGCCATCCCATGATTCTTTGTACAACTGTCTGGTGCGGTCAATTTGGAATTTCATGAACTGACGCCAGTTACTGGTCAGGCGTCCATTGGCAATATCATCTTCTTTGATGCCATAAAAGGCCAGTTCTTCACGCGGAAGATAAAGCCGTCCATTGCGATAATCTTCGCCCACGTCACGCAGGATGTTAGTCATTTGCAGAGCGACGCCAAGTTTGATGGCGTAGGACACAGCTTCATGACTCTTGAAGCCGACAATGTACATGCTCATCAACCCGACCGTGGAAGCGACTCCGTAGCAATATGTGGCGAGATCATCAAAGGTTTGATAACGTGTTTGAGATAAATCGCGTGCCACCCCATTGATCAATTGCAGGGCGTAATGGCGCGGAATATGGTAGCGGGTAAGGGTATCTGCCCATGCGGCGGCGACCAGATCATCGGTTGAGGCGGAAGCGGTTTGAACGATGTTGCGCCAATAATCCAATTCAAAGTCACGATCTTTTTTTGATTCGACTTCATCCACAATGTCATCTACCGTGCGGCAAAACGCGTACAGCGCGCGGACAGCGGAGCGCTTTTCTTCCGGAAGAAGCCCGGATGCAAAGTGGAATGATTTACTATGCTCGGCAGTGATAACCGAGGCTTGCTGATATGCCTTGCGCAAGGAAGCGTCACCTGCCCAATAAGAGAAAAAGGGGCGAATTGATGGGTGCGGAATATGTCCCGCAAGATCGAGTAGTTGGTTCTCCCAGTTTGCCTGTGCTTGCATTTTGTTCTCCTGCATGGTTTTTTCTGTCTTTTGATTCCATAATTATGATCTTCAATGTTCAAATTTTACTGGGTTTATCTGGTTTGTCAAGGTTTTGCAAAGCAATTATTTAAAAACCTTGACAAATAATTGACAACAAGTACAATAGTATAAGTAATTCGTTGTGTAATAAGGAGATCCTATGAAACAAACTGCTCTTGTAATTGGCGCGGGGATTGGTGGAATTGCTACCGCTGCCCGCCTTGCGAAAAATGGATACGATGTGACTGTGGTGGAAAAGGAATCCACTCCCGGTGGACGCTGTAATCAGATCATTAAAGACGGTCATCGCTTCGATATTGGACCAACCCTGTTCCTGATGCCCGAAGTTTGGGAGGAGACTTTTGCCGCTCTTGGCGAAAAGATGAGCGATCATCTCGACCTGCGCCGCATTGACCCGACCTATAAAGTCCGCTTTGACGATGGTCTGGAATTGGAGTTAACTTCTGATATCGGCAAAATGCAGACTCAGCTTGAGAAGGTGGAAAAAACTGCTTTTACTGGTTTCCTGAATTACATCGCTGAAGGAAGCAAACATTACAAAATTTCACTTGAGAAATTTGTGGGGCGCAACTTCTTTAATATTTTTGAATATTTCAGCCTGAGCAATTTGCCGTTGATCTTCCAACTTAAGGCATTGGGGAAGCACTACAAGAACACAGGCCGCTTCTTCAAAGATGAACGCTTGAAGGCTGCCTTCACGTTTCAAAATATGTATCTGGGATTAAGTCCCTATGATGCTCCAGCCACATATTCCCTGCTTCAATATACAGAACTCGCGGAAGGAGTCTGGTATCCCATGGGCGGAATGTACGCGGGCATTCAGGCACTTACTGCTGTGGCCGAAAAGCTTGGTGTGAAGTTCATCTACAACGCACCAGTGAAAAGACTGCAGGTAAATAATTCAAAGATCATCGGTGCTCAACTTGAAGATGGCCGTGAATTTTATGCTGATATTTTTGTCGGCAATGCGGACCTGCCCTATATTTATAAAGAACTTCTTCCAAATAAAGCAGAAGCGAAAAAACTCGAAGATAAGCTCTACACTTGTTCCACCATCATGTTCTATTGGGGTGTGGACAAAGAGTATCCGCAGATCGCGCATCACAATGTGTTTCTCGGCGGCGATTACAAGGCTTCCTTTGATCAGATATTCAATGACCATACTTTGCCTGAAGTGCCTTCGTTCTATGTCCATGCGCCGAAACGCACTGACCCAGCCGCTGGCCCCGAAGGTCAGGATACGCTTTATGTTTTAGTGCCTGTTGGTCATCTTGATGCGCGCACCGAACAGGATTGGGAAGCGATGGTCAAGCGTGCCCGCCAAACCGTGCTGACCCGCCTCGCAAATGAATTGGGAGCGACAGATCTCGAAGCGCATATCAAGTTTGAGATTTCGTACCAACCCAAGGTTTGGAAGGAACGCTTCAATCTGGTGAATGGCTCGGCGTTCGGGCTGAGTCACAACTTCTGGCAGGTCGGATATCTGCGCCCACAGAATCGTCACAAGCAATATAAGAATATGTACTTCACGGGCGCGTCCACACATCCCGGTACAGGCTTGCCCATCGTACTTCTTTCAGCCCGCTTAACAACTGAACGGATTCTTAAGGAGTTCACAGGTTCGCAAGTTGAAGGTTACAAGCTGGAACGCGCCGCAGTAAATCAGTAAATTTTGCGCAAAGCAGGTACAATATCCGTGCAAAACCTATACAGCCTGCCGACCATCATGTAACTGGAGTTCTTATGTCTATTAGTAAAAATCCCGCCTTTAACTTAAAAGCCGTTCTGCAAGAAACCAATATTGCGGCAGACACTTTGCGCGCCTGGGAGCGTCGCTATGGCCTGCCCATGCCCGAGCGCACTGAGGGCGGGCATCGCCTTTATTCACAATATGATATCGAGACGATTAAATGGCTGCTGGCGCGGCAAACAGAGGGACTCTCGATCTCGCGCGCAGTGGATCTGTGGAATGAAAAGATCGCATCCAAGATCGACCCGCTTGCTGGTTTTACTTCTTCGACTTTAACTTCCCTGCAAACGACTCCTGCCATCTACACCTCGCCTGATACGAATCTTGATTCCCTGCGCGCGCAATGGATCCAGGCTTGCTTAAGCTTCAGTGAAACAAACGCGGAGCAAATTCTTAATCAGGCTTTCTCAATGTTTCCAGTTGAAGCGGTCTGCATGGAAGTTTTACAAAAAGGACTCTCAGAGTTCGGCGGACTTTGGTATACAAACCGCGCATCGGTACAACAGGAGCATTTCGCATCTGGCCTCGCCATGCGTCGCCTTGATTCGCTTTTGGGCGGCTCTCCAACTCCCACGCGGAATCAAACCGTACTGGTTGGATGCCCATCGAATGAATGGCATACATTCACGCCTCTGCATCTCGCCTTACTCCTGCGCCGCCGCGGATTGAACGTGATCCATCTTGGCGCAAATGTCCCTGCTGAACAATTCGAAGAAACTGTCACAGCCGTACGCGCTAATCTGGTCATCCTTGTTGCCCAGACATTAACTACAGCTGCCGCATTGCAAACCACCGCGCAAGCGTTGTCAGGGTTGCGCGCCCCAGTTGGTTATGGCGGCCGTATCTTCAACATGCATCCCGACCTCGCCGATTTTATCCCCGGTCATTATCTTGGAGATTCGCTAACCACATCACTTAAAACAGTGGAGACGCTTTTACAGACCAAGGTAAAACCAAATCCGCTCAAGACAATTTCACCAGAATACGCTGCCGCACATCAGGCTTTTATATCTAAGCGCATTCACATCGAAAGCACAATCAAGGAAATGATCCCGTTTGCTCCCCAATCTGAAGGCATGGATACCGGCATTCGCTTCCTCGGTGACAACATCACGGCTGCGCTGCAGCTTGGCAACATGGAACATGTCACCAAGGAAATGGAATGGGTGAAAATTCTGATGCAGTCGCATCAACAGCCCCCAAGCGTACTCGCTGAATTCATAAACACTTATTCCACAGCCGTTGACAAGCACATCAATGGTAAGGGCGAACCAATCAAAGCCTGGTTGAAAACACAGGCCGACTCAGCCCGTTAGATTGAACAAGTTTAAAACAAGCAATCCAAAAATCAAAAGGAGTTGTTATACCAATGTCTGAAACAAACGATAAAACCTATTCAAAGCTGCGCCGTTTCAACTTAATCATGGGGTCCCTGCACCTAATTCAGGGAGTATTTATGTGGGTTGTCAGTAACGATACCACCTATCCCGTTTTTACAAATTTTCTCAGTTTTAATACCACAACCTTCTCGCTTTCTCCGCAAGCTACACTGTTCTATGAATTACCGCTCGGACCCTCGGTGGCAATCTTCCTGCTACTCTCGGCCGTGGCGCACTTCTATCTTTCAACCATCGGCTATTCTCACTATGTTGAAAATCTAAAGCTGGGTAAAAACCCCATCCGCTTCTACGAATATGCCCTCAGTTCATCACTGATGATCGTACTGATCGGCATGTTGGCCGGAGTCTGGGATCTGGGAGCCATCATCGTAATGTTCGGCTTGAATGCCACAATGAACCTGTTTGGCCTGCTAATGGAAAGCCTGAATCAGGACAAGAAAAAACTGGACTGGACGCCGTTCACTTTCGGCTCAATTGCCGGCATCATCCCCTGGTTGGTGATTTTCATTTATTTCTTTGGCTCCATCGCATCTGGTGGGGAAGCCAAACCGCCTGCTTTCGTTTATGCCATCATCCCGACGCTGTTTGTTTTCTTCAACACCTTCGGCGTTAACATGTATCTTCAATACAAAAAGATCGGGCCGTGGAAAGACTATCTGTATGGCGAACGCGCTTTCATCATCCTTAGCCTGGTTGCGAAGACAGTTCTAGCCTGGATGATTTTCGCAGGCACGCTGGCTCCTGTATAAAACGAAAGACTTACTCTCAAGGAGGAAATCTTGAAAATTGCGATTGTCACCGATAGCACCTGCGACCTGCCCAACCCGATTGTGGAGAAGCATGGCATCACCGTCATCCCCTTGCACATCAATCAGGGCGAAAACACCTATTTAGACGGTGTGAACCTGTCCCGCGAGGAGTTCTACACCAAACTGCCAGAATTCCGTCCATCACCCAAAACTGCCGCGCCCGGAACTGATGTGTTTTTGAAAATCTATGAAAAACTGACAAATGAAGGCGCACAGGCAATTCTATCCATTCATATCTCAGAGACTTTAAGCGCGACCATTAACTCGGCGCGTATCGCCGCCGAGCAATTTACCCGCATCCCAGTCACCGTGTTGGATTCAAGTCAACTCAGCCTCGGGACAGGCTTCCTTGTTGAAAGAGCCGCGCAAATGGCACAAGCTGGGAATAAGCTGGAAGAGATTGTCTCTGCTTTACAGGAATTGATGAAGCGCACATATGTTTTTGCCTCGCTTAAAACTCTTGAATACCTGCGCCGCAGTGGACGAATGAACTTTGCTATTGCAAGGTTTGGAGAAATATTACAGATCAAACCCCTGTTGCATATGAACATGGGCAAAGCCACTGCTCATCGCACACGCACACAAAAACGCGCCACAGAAAAATTGCTCGCATGGTTGGCTGAATACGCACCGTATGAAAAATTGGCAATCGTACATGCCGGAATTCAAGAGGAAGCTGAGGCGCTTTATGAGCAAGTCCGCTCTTTCTTCCCCCAGGATGTTGTTTCGATTGTTCAGATCACCCCGGCTCTTGGCGCGCACCTGGGCGTTGGCGCATTGGGATTTGCCTGTATATCAAAGGAATAAACCATGAAGATCGCAAAAATCATTTCTGTCCTAGGCATGCTTGCCATGACCTCTGTTCTCATCTATGGCTTTACAGTTGGTGACTTCTTCGGTGAAGGCAGTCAATTATTCGCAATGCCTTGGGGCATCGTTTCTCTCGTTGACCTGTACACCGGCTTCACGCTCTTCTCCGCCTGGATCATCTACCGTGAAAAATCTCTGCCCGTTGCCATCTTGTGGACAATTGCCATGATGACTCTCGGTTTCTTTGCTGGCAGTCTCTACGCTTTCGTTACACTGCAATCCAGCAACGGTGATTGGCGAAAATTCTGGCTTGGGAAACATGCGTAAAAAATGAAACAACAAAAATGGCGGGAGTTACTGGATGAACTCCGCACAGTATTCACAGGACGCAATTCAGTTGTAGACGCAATTCTTCCGCCAATCATTTTTCTGGCGGTCAACAGCCTGATCAGTTTTCAAGCCGCCATGTGGAGCGCGCTGATCGTATCTCTGGTTTTTGCGGTCATTCGGATAATTCGGAAACAATCTTTGTTATACGCGCTGGCGGGTGTGGCAAGTGTCGCAGTCGCGATTGGCATCGCATGGGTTCTTGGAAAATCAGAAGGATTTTTTCTACCCGGTCTCATTAGCGGGAGCATGACCTTGCTTCTGACCATCGTCAGTTTGATCATCCGCCGACCCATGGTGGCGTGGACAAGTTACATCGCTCGCCGCTGGCCTTTGGGCTGGTACTGGCATCCGTTGGTGCGGCCTGCCTACAGTGAAGTGACTTTCGCCTGGACGATTTTCTTTGCCGCCCGCTTGTTTCTGCAATTTTCATTATTTGAAAATCAGAATGTCAACTCATTAGCACTGACCAATTTTCTTACCGGCTGGCCCGCAACAATTTTATTGCTGATCTTTAGTTATCTGTATGGAACATGGCGGCTGGCACAATTGCGCGGGCCCAGTGTGGACGAATTCCGAAACGACACCCCAGCCCCGTGGCAAGGCCAACGGCGCGGTTTTAATGAGGCCATCAGCTTGCTGATGGATAAACACCAAACCAGTAAGCAAACCCAGGAATTGGCCTTGCCTTTTCTTTGGAATTTCGTAGCTTATTCAACCACTCGCGACAGCAAGCTGTCCGAGTCCAGAGTAAAGCCATGCAGCTCAAAATTATATACCCAGGAGAAACATGATCGTTCAAATTTTACAAATCATCGCGGCAATCGCCACGATCTTGACGGGGCTTGTATCCCTGCTCAAGCCAGAGTCAGTTACAGGCTTTACAGGCCTGCGCCCCGAAGGTGGACGCGGAATCACTGAGATCCGCGCCATACTTGGCGGATTCTTCGTCGCGCTTGGCGCCGCTCCGCTTTTCCTCAATTCTCCAGTTGCTTATTTGATGCTGGGCATTGCTTATTTGGGAGTTGCGCTGGTACGCGCAGTCTCCATGTTCACAGACAAATCTATCGTTCAATCGAACGTCATCAGCCTTGTGGTTGAAATCATATTTGGAATTATTTTGGTACTCCCTTCATGAGCCGTGCTGAACTCAATAAACCCGCTCCAAATTTTACGCTAACAGATTACAAAGGAAACGAAGTCAGCCTCGCAGATTTTCAAGGCAAGAAGAATGTTCTATTGGTTTTCAACCGTGGCTTTTTCTGACCGTTCTGCCAACGGCATATGGCGCAGTTGCGCCGAGATTATGACAAATTCGTAGCATTGGATACTGAAATCTTAGTGGTCGGACCTGAAGATGAAAAAGCGTTTTCAAATTATTTTCAAAAACATCACCTGCCCTTTGTTGGTCTGCCAGATCCAAGCCATACCGTCCTGAAGCGCTTTGGACAGGAAGTGAATCTATTCAAATTTGGAAGAATGCCCGCGCAGGTAGCGATCGATAAAAATGGAATTGCACGCTTCGTCCATTATGGACATGACGCGACTGACATCCCAGCGAATGAGGAAATTCTGGAATTGTTGAAAATGATGAACGAAGAAATACCATCTGCGTTTACGGTGTGACGAGAATAGACAATAGGAGTAAAGAAGAATTATGCAAACAAAAAACAACTCCCTGAAACTGATCCTCGGCGGTGTGCTCATTTCCGCTGCGTTGACCGCTGTGATCGGGTTCACAGCCGCCAGCCTGACACGCTTTGAGATCGTCGGGCATACAGTGCCATTCGCCTACCCCTGGCGATTGGTGGAACGCAGTGATATGGCACGCATCACCGCCTGGCTCGGATATATTCTCCACAACCTGATCGTGTGGGGATTGATCTGGTATGCCAAGCGTGAGAAACCAAAATATACGAACAACCTGCACTGGTTCAATTGGGCATTGATCGGTGTGAATATTTTGTTTGCGCTATTACATGTGGCACAGACTCAACTCTGGTATGACGGTCTTGCACAGGATGTGCCAGAGGTCACCGCGCTCGGTTCAGTGGCGGTCATGTTGATGATCATCATCATTCTTGAAACCCCGCGCCGCGGATTGATCTTCGGCAAGAAGTTCAAGTTCCACACCGCCTTCATTGAAATCGTCAAGAAATATCATGGCTATCTTTTTGCGTGGGCGATCATTTACGATTATTGGTATCACCCCACAGCCAATACCTTCGGGCATTTGATGGGCTTCTATTACAACTTCCTGATCATTGCTCAATCCGCGTTGATCTTCAACCGCGTCCATTTGAATAAATACTGGACATTCTTCCTCGAAGCATTCGTGCTGATTCACGGCGTATCAGTTGCCATCTTTCAGGGACAGGCGTTCTGGCAGATGTTCGCTTTTGGCTTTGGCGCGATGATCGTCCTGACCCAAATGTACGGTCTTGGATTAAGTACCTGGGCCAAACGCGGACTCGCCATTGGGTTTCTGGTTATTACAGTCGGCACGTACGCTTTCATGGGGCGTCTTGGAGCGTTGAACGAAGTCATCCGCATCCCAGTAATCGACTATCTCTTTATTTTTGCTATTTACGGTTTATTTCTGCTCATCAATTGGATCGTCAATCTATTCAAGCGTAAGCCTCAGACTGCACTAAATTCAGGAACGGATTAATGGAACTCAAAAACAAAGTTGTTGTCGTGACTGGCTCTTCGCGCGGATTTGGATTCGCCATTGCTGAGTCGCTTCTCGAAGCAGGAGCAACTGTCGCTGTGACCGGGCGAAGCCAACAGGCTGTGGATAACTCTTTAGCAGTCTCCAGCCCAAAGGCCGCGTGAGCGGATTCGTAATGGACGTCCGCGAAGAAGCCCAAGTCTATAAATTGGTTGATGATGTCATCAAAGAATTTGGGCAGATTGATATCTGGATCAACAACGCGGGCTACTCAAACGCGGCAGGCATGATGCTGGATATGGATCCGCAGGATGCCATGGATATGTTCCTTTCGAATAATCTTGGCGTATTGCAATGCACGCAGGCGATCATGCGCTACATGCAGCCGCCAAGCGAGACTGCTGGTCAATATTTATGAGGCAGGAAGTTTTCTGCGCCCCACGTCGCCCCACTGGACTCTACGGCACAACAAAAGCGTGGTTGACTTCCCTTCACGCGCACGCTCGCAACTGAGACCACGGTGGCGGCGTACAAATTTTGGGATTTAGCCCG
>NZ_JADJSO010000047.1:0-4815 GCF_016711665.1 Candidatus Villigracilis saccharophilus | reverse complement strand
TTTGTTGACCTCAATGGTTATATCTCGTCTAGCTTTCCATCTCAGCCACCATAACAACTGACCGCCGCCGAATATCTCATGGGGTTCTTTTCCAAATTCGGCGGCGTAATCCATTCGAGCGACCCAACTCGGCGCGGTCGCTGTACCTGCTAACATGCTATTCCTCAGGCCGCGCCGTTCGTAGGGGGGACAAATGCCTCACCGATCGCTTTCAGAAATTGCATGATGTACTCGGATAATTCCTTGCGGGGTATATCCTTGAACATCTTGCGGGCTTTATCAACGCCCACGTACTGACCGGCATCGTCTACAACGAAACCGCACATCTTCAGATAGACTTCTTTATCCGTACTCTCGAATAAAAAGAAGCCATCTTCGATGCTCATTACTTCGTCATACCGTTCTTTGGTGACGACTATTTTTATCACTGGTAAACCTTTCTACTAAGTAACCGTTGCGACTTCATTGACAACAATGATTGATGCATATTGCGCGGCTGTGGAGTTATAACCAGCGCGGAAGGAACAGGAAACGGTATTATTCCCGTCAAGGTCACCAAACGCATCCCATGTTTCATACGAGCCAGCCAGGTTGATCTTGACCGTCTTATAAGTGTATGCCGTGCCTGCGCTTGTCAATGCAGAGCCTTCAAACTTCAACTGTAAGAGGCGGGGAGTGCCAGCCACAAAAGCGGCGTATTCTGTTTCTGCGCTGCTGTTGTGTTCGTATGTCAGGTCAAGCGTGACTTCGGGCTGTGTGCCTTTGGCAAACGAGAAGTAAAGATTGCCATCAGCAGTCCAGACCGCTTTCCAGCCTGTGACGATGTTCAACGTGCCAGACAGTAGGGTGTTGGCTACTTGGGTTGTGCCAATCGTGCCGGCGACCGCGTCAATGTACAGCTTGCCTTTGCTTGTCAGCAAATCTTCAACGGTCGGAGCAGACAACGCGCCTGTAAAGGTTGTGTTTGTCCACTGGCGACCGATCCAATTCGACGAGATGTTTACAACTTCGCCAGCCGTGAATGTGATCGTAATGCTTTCACAGAATGAATACTCCATCTCGCGAGCCTGGATATTATCGCCGCTCTCGATGGTGTAAGTCTTGACTGTGTTCTGTGCGGTGGTCGGGAAAGTGTAGGTATAAATCTTTCCAGTTCCCGCGCCGTCAGCGACAGCCGCGACCGTCTTGATACCCGCGTCAAACGGATAGAAGCATTGCTCGAAGTCATCGGGCTGTCATCAAACGCAATCGAGGCCGCTTTCTTTGGCAGGGTTGTGCGATTGACAGGGGCTAAATAGCCGATATGCTCATTGACAAACTCAACAACGCTGTCATCCTTCGCGCCGTTGGTCATCAGGCGTTGGACACTGGTCGCGGCGACTGCCGTACCTGCTGTGGCTTCGCGCCCGAATTGGGTCTTACGTAGGCTAACAATTCCTTCAGCCATTATTTACCTTCCTTTGTAAACTCGACATACAAACCAGAATCGAGCAGGCGTTTCTTGCCGAATTTCTTTACTTCCTCTTCGGTCAGGTCGCGGGCTGGAATGTCTGGGAGAAAATTTCCATCACCGATATATTTCATGTGTTCTCCAATATCTTGACGTTGCTTATCGTGAAGCGGTAGCCGATCATCTCGACACCGGCGTATTGAAAGTTTTGAAGTAACTCGTAATCAATACCTTCGAATGCGCTGATCGTGCCGCCGAATCGGTCGCCGCTATCAGACACTTCCGCCAATAATGCGGATGATATGCTGTCAATGTACGGGCTAATCAATGCCATGTCACGCGCTAAATCTTTGCGGGCTGTCAGCAGTTCGATGGCGATATTTACGAGATGCTTACGTGTTCCCATTGCGCCGTTGACAAGCCGCCCGTTCATCACATACGACATTGCAAACGGGTAAACATTCGCGCCCTCGGTCGGATTGACGGGAGCCTGACGGATGCCAGACACGCCAGAAACAACCGTTACAATCGCGTCAAGTGCGGACCGTACACTCATTCAATCACCCGCATAAATGGCGCAAGTAAAGCCGTCACATCACCATCAGCGGCGGGAATGGACAAACGTATCTCACCGAGTGCAGACATTCCAGACGAGCCGAGCGGAGTTGCGAAGCGTTTGAATAGCCGTTCACTTTGCAGGATGCAAGCCTGCTTGACCTGTGCGGGGACGGACGGCCAGCCGAAAGCCGCTGTGACCTTTACGCCCTTGCGCGTGCGCGGGAAATAGAAGTCACCGTTGACAGTTGTCTCGATAGCTTCGTAAGGCCATCCGCTGCGGGGATTGTACGGACGCAGGTTGTAATCTGTGGCCGCCCAGGTGTTTTCGTAAACACCGTCACCATCATCGTCAGTGTACAGAAGCAGACCCGTCGGCAGTTGAGATGTCGTCAAGCCATAGAACATCCCGCGCTTCGGCTGTGAAGTATCGCGTCTCTGTGGCGGGGCTAAAGCGTCTGCCTGTCACATCGTCAATCCAACGAGATACAGCCTCGACAACTTCAGTCAGGACAATATCGCTTGTCGTGTCTGTGATGTTTAGGCGGTCACTCGCTTTGATGTCGCTTATTGAGGCGTAAGATGCCATAATATCCTAACTGGGCAGGCTGTTACACCTGCCCAATATGATTAGAGGGTGACGATCTGAGCCGCGTAAGCGGTTGAGACGGGGTAATTTTTGCCACGATAAAGGATCGCAATCGTGCTGTTTGCAATCGCCTGAGCGACAGTCGTACCAGCCACCTTGAAGAAAGGCTTGGCAGATGCAACAGGCATATCGATAACGAATTGCTTGCTTCCGTCAGTGTCGGCCAGATTGGACAATGCCGCGCTTGCGACATCGGTATAAGCTCCGCCAGTTGTCGCGGATGATGTGATCTTGAAAGTACCAGAGCCGCCAGCGGTAGCCGCGCCTGTTGAGAGGACGAACATCACGCGGTCGTAGCCTGTACCATCTACCGCAACAGCGGTCATAGCACCTGCGCCGCCAGCGGAAGGAACGACCGCATTGACGATCTTGATTTTGTCAGCTAATTGAGTATTTCTCATGTTTGCATTCTCCATAAAAGGGGCGGCTGTTACACCGCCCCGATTATTATTTAGGCGTGCTGGAGCAGGGTCTTGAAGGCTTCGGCCTGAAGTACGCCGTAACCTCGGAAGATGCTGGCGAAGATGCCGACCTGACCATTGGCCATGTACAGGTAAGGATTGCGCTGTACCATCATGCCAGGTTTCTCAACCACACCGAACAGGTTGAAGTTACCAAAGGCAACTGCTTTCTTGGTCGCGGCGACCGCTTCCATGTCATCAGAGCGGAAAACGGGCATGTTGAACAGACCATCGAAAGCGTAGTAGTTCGTTCCGAATACGCCCTTGAGATACCATTCGGTCGCATTCTTCATAATAAAGCCAGTCTGTCCAGTGACGTTGTATCCACCGTTCAACGAGCCAACGAGGGAGGCCAGTTCGGGGATGGTGATCGCGGTCGCGGATGCGGTTGTGATACCGGAGGCTTGAGCGGAAGCATACAGCGCAGCGGTCGCAACTGTGTTTTCAGTTCCGGCTTCGGCGCGGCCGAGAGCTTCCATCAGCCATTGATCAAAGTTTGTGCCGTTGTAGGACAAAAATTCTTCGGAGGCTTTGACGAGCTTGGTATATTTGCTGAGTACCAAATCCACCTGGTCGATGGTCGCTTCGTTCTCGTCATACGCGGCGGCTTCTGCGGTCAACACAAAGTCAGTGTGGGCAGTGCCTTCAGCGGGAACAAGAAGATGATCGGCAGGGGTTGTGAATTTGCTTGTGGGGCCTTGACGCACCCATGAGGCGAGGTCGCGCTTGGCGATGATCTGAGCATACAGCGGGTCAGGCACGAGATAACCACCGGTCGCGCCATTGGTGACGTTGAAAGCGGCTTTGATGTTGGAGTAGGAGCTATCAGGAGTGATAAGACCGCCGATTGACCTGCCCGGTCTTGATCCATGACTTGAAAGCACCGATGCCGTCATTGTCATCATCGGTCGGCTTGGTGGTGTGATAGCCAGGGGCTTTGACGTTCTTGAGTTCGTCAACGGCTTTACGATAGCCAGCTTCCTCCGCCGCTTTGATTGCGGCCTGTTTGTCAGCTTCGGCTTTGATTTCATTCTCGCGCTGAGCAAGTGCTTCAGCTACCGCTTGAGCGACTGCGGTCTTGATTTCGTCAGACATGATGTTATTCTCCATTTTTGAATTTGTTTGTTTTGTTTCGTCAGTATCGGACAACGCCGCATCAGACGGTAGCAACGATTTAAGGGACATTACAGTATTGCGTGGTTCGGCAGGGGTCGGGGTAAGTGATGCTTCACCGATAAACCAAGTCTTGATATGGAAGGCTTTACCGACTGGCTCGCGCTCAACAAGGTGAGGAAGCGCACCGCTTGAGTATCCGAGCTTCCCGCTTTCTGCCATTGCGTAAATGGCTTTCTCGTACTCGTCACGCAGATCCATTTGAGAATCAGCCCACACGCCGACATCATCAACTTTTGTTTTTGTCTTGCCGATGATGCGTTTCTTGAGTGTGCTATCCATGCCGTGATTGTAGAGAAGCGGCATGTCAGCGGGTAAGTTGATGTTAGTCTTTGCATCGAAATAATCACCGACCAGATCGGGCGCGGAAGCGTCAGAGAAGCGGACAAGATACCCGCCAATCTTCCCGTTTCCGAGTGCTTTTATTTCTGTTCCAAATGCAATCAGTTCATCTTCCATGTGTTACTCCGTAAAACGCAAATAGCCCCGCTGTCTTTTCAGACACACGAGGCCAGTACAACGACTAA
>NZ_JADJSO010000046.1:0-22861 GCF_016711665.1 Candidatus Villigracilis saccharophilus | reverse complement strand
CCGTCAAGTCCGCCCTTGCCAATTCATCTGGTTTATGCTATTTTTAGTGCCAATGAGCTTGCATTCACTGGTATCGCGATCAGGCTGCTAAATCTGAATATATCCGTGGAATAAGGTATAACAAAAGGTGTAAACGGATCGTATGGGTCTTCTACGCGCATTTATTGCCATTGAATTTCCCCCGCATCTTCGAAATGCAATTGAAAAGGAAACTGCCGGCCTGCGCCGCGCTTGGGGAGAGAGGATATCATCCGCTGGATCCCCGCCCAAAATATGCATTTGACCTTAAAATTCATTGGAGATATCGCCGGGTTCTCATGTGGAATTTCTGAAACAGTTGCTCATGCGCGAAGCCGCTTTGCATATGCAGTTTGATCTTCAGCTTGGCGGACTTGGCGCATATCCGAACTCGCGCAAACCCCGCGTTCTATGGATCGGAGTTCATGCCCCGGCAGATTTGGCAATCCTCCAAAAAAACCTCGAAACAGGCATTACCCGGCTTGGTTATGAACAGGCGGATCAGCCTTTCTCGCCGCATCTTACCATCGGGCGTGTTCGGCAGAACATCAATCCATTGGATCTGCCAAAGATCCGCGCAGCAATGGATAATATTCAACTTGGCAATATTGGCATTGCCAGAATAGACTCGATCCATCTTATTAAAAGTGACTTACAACCAAGCGGCTCCATCTATACAAGGTTATTTTCCGCTCCACTATCAAAATCAAGAGGTTAAATCTGAACGCACTCGCACTTGCTCGTGAACTCGTAAACTCCTGGAAGACAAAAAGGGGAAGATATAGTTCTAATCGATTTGAAAGATATTGTCTCATTCACAGACTATTTTATTATTTGTACCGGCACAAGCGACCGTATGTTGGACGCCCTCGCCAAAGCCACCGTTGAAGACATCCGCAGCAAATACAAGAAAAAGGAAAACAACAAGGTTTCTCACGCGATGGCTGGGTGATCGTGGATTTTGGGGATGTGGTCGTACATCTCTTCTCAACCGATCAACGCGACTTTTACAATCTCGAAGAATTATGGGAAGATGGAAAGGTATTATTGAGAGTGCAGTAGGATTACAGCACAGTAGACAGGTAAACACGTAGACAACTTGCATACAATAAAAACATCCCGCGCGATCGCGCGGGATGTTTTTATTTACCTTTACTTAATTACTTGCCTACCTATTTCTCGAACACCCACGCATCCACAGCCCGATTCCAATCAACCAATTCTTCGGCTTTGAACCAGAGTCCTACTTCACGCACACCAGTCTCCGGCTTATCTGAAGCATGAATAAGGTTACGACCTACTTCAAGAGCATAATCGTGGCGAATTGTGCCAGGCGCGGCTTCAACAGGCTTGGTGGAACCGACCGTCTGACGAACAGCAGCAACACGCATTGGGACCTTCCCAAACCATCGCCATAACAGGCGCAGACGTAATATAAGAAATGAGACCAGCATAAAATGGTTTCCAACATGTTCAGCATAATGTGTCTCAGCCAATGATTGACCAACCTGAATAAACTTCGCACCGACCAGTCGAAGTCCGCGGCGTTCAAAGCGTGCAATCACCTCACCAATCAACCCACGTTGCACACCATCGGGTTTTACAAGTACAAGCGTTCTTTCCACAGAAATTCCTCCAAATAATATAAGTATGATACTCCCCAGTGCGATGTCCTGTCTCTCGCACTGGGATGGTATTTATTAGCGTATTAGTTCTTCAGCCTTGTTATAAGCCTCGAGCGCTTCCTTCAAGCGATTGGAGCGCATGTACGCATCGCCTAAAGTTTGCCAGATACCAACTTCCACCGGATAACGATATAGCGACTCGCTCAGATCACGAATGGCTTCTTCGAGATTCTTGCCTTTTTTAATGAGCTTCCCGTAATGATCCAATGCAGCTGGGATATCACCTCGGTCCAACTCATCCTTGGCTTGATTCAACACCTCTGTAATGTTCTGCCCTTCAGGCTGGATCTGCCGCAGACAAACCAGATTTCTTTTTGGCTGGGGCAAGTTTTGAAACAGGCAATTCAGGCTCGGGGAGTTCAGCATCAAATTGAACAGGGATGACAGGTTGTAAAGAAATAGTCTCAACACTCTGATGGATCTCTTCAACAGCCATTTCCTGCACAGGCACCGAAACAGGTTGAGACGTTTCCACTTCCACAGGGTGCCAATCAGAAGGAGAGGTGGGTTGGAGCGGCTGCGGCTTCTCATCTGCTTCCCATTGCTCGCGATGCATCCATGGGGGGAGATCATCATCCTCTTCCAATCCTTCAACCTGCGCAGACTTCCTCTCAACGCCTTGCAGCCAACTCGGGGCAGATCGGCTGTCAGGCTGACAGGGGCAGGTTCTTCGGCAGGCACAGAAGCGGGAATTTGTGATTCCTGTTCGACGGATTTCTTCCACGCATCCTCTTCCAAATCCGCCTGATCCGCTGCGTCGACACCGCTTAACCAATCAGGCAGGTCAGAATTCGCAGCTACAGGCTCTTCAGTGAAACTGGAAGCGGGAGATGCCTGCCAAAATCGATCCTGGAGTTGGCATCGCTTCAAATGGAAGTCCAGGTTCATCATCCAAACCGCTCAACCAGCTTGAAAGATCCTGATCATTCAAGCTATTTTCACTTAAGCTGCTCTTTACTGAGGATTCCTCTTCAGCATCGCTTTAACCATTTTGGAAGATCAGAATCTTGCGAAGTAACTTCCTCTTTCTCGGCAAAGTCGAATCGATTGTCCGTACTGACTGATTGCTGCCCATCCTTTAACCATTCAGGAATTTCAGCATTCTGAAGATTTTGTTCTTCGGGTTGCACAGATTTGGGCTTCAAATCATTCACCCAATCAGGAATATCAGTTGCTTCGCTGGCAAGCGGGGTAATGAACTCATCCTTCTTTTCAGGATCATCAAGATTACGCAGCCAGATGCCTGTTTCATCGTTTGCAGGTAAAGCGGATGCGCTTGCAAAATCAGCGAGGAATTGTTCGCCGGTCTTTTGCTTATCTTCTTCTGTTGTGTTGGCAGAAGATTCGACTTCTCCGATAGCCTGGGCTTGCTGTACCCATTCGGGCGGTGTATCACTGCGTTTATTCGGGTCAGTGACCATCTCTTCAGGTTTGGCTCCGTGCTTGGCGGCGAGAGATTCAAGCCACGCCACTGCGTCATCCTGTTCCTGGGCAGAAGTCCCCAAGTTTTGTACTGATGGCTGGTCAGTTGTTTGTTGATTAATATTTTGCGCCTGTTGAACCCATTCAGGTGCTGTATCACTGCGTTTGTTTGGGTCAGTGACCATCTCTTCAGGCTTGGCCCCGTGCTTGGCTGCCAGTGCTTCAAGCCAGGCCACCGCATCATCCTGTTCCTGAACAGTTGAACCGAGCGTCTCAACACTAGGCAGCGTGGATGCTACCGGTTGAATTGGCTGCAAGTCATCAAGCCCATCCAACCAATCAGGAAGTTCACTCACCTGGTTTGTCACTGACTCTGAAGACGGCGTACTAAACAAATCTGAGATAGTAGTGGATTGCGTGGGTAGCGGCTCAGAAGTTTGCGGACTATCCAGACCGCTTAACCACTCGGGGAGTTCAGCAGCCGATATTTCTGATGGGGCTTCAGAGGGTTTATCAATATCGTTGCGCCAATCCGGCGCAACACCTGCTTGGACTGGCGCAGGTTCGGGGATTTTCACATCATCAAGAGCATCCAGCCAATCTGGAATTTCACTGGATTGAGTTGATATATTTTCAGGCGTTTTTGAATCACCAAGGCCGCTTAACCAATCAGGCACTTCACCAGATTGCACCAAGGCCGCGTCATCTGCCGGCAGATTTAGCCAATCTGGAGCATCTTTTACTGGCGCAGATTCTGCTTGAGCAGGTTCAGAAACTGAAAGTGGCTCACCGTCACCAAGCTCGGATAACCAATCAGGAGTATCTATGGATTGTTCGGAGCCAAATTGAGAGTCCGCAGCTTTCTGCTCGCCAGCTGGAGCTTGTTCCTTGAGCCAGTCCGGAAGGTCTGCCGGTACAAGATCGTCACTGCCGGCGGGTTCCGAATCGAATATTGAAGTGGGCTGTTCGGGCGTTTTTGATTCTTCCCACCCAGCAGCACGTAGAAAATCAGGAATATCCTCGTTTTGCGGCGTAATTGATTCAAATTCAAGCGGAGCCTGGATTTGAGAGGGTATCTCTGACTTTAACCAATCCGGTTGATCATCGACATTAACAGACGCCAGCCCGACCGCTGTGGAAGCCGCGAGCCCAATCCCCAAGGAAGCACCCCATTCCTGCCCCATCGGCACATCATCGCCTGTATATTCAAGATGCTCCAAATTGACAGCGGCATCCGGGACTTCATTTATTTTAAATACAGAGCTTTTTGCAAGCGCGGCATATGGATCCAATTCAATGACCCGCGCACGATACACCTGTGTGCTCTCTGCGTCAACGGCGGATGGCAGGAGTTCAACCATTATTCGATCTGCATCGAAGCAAAATGGATACTGCTTTAATAGGCGTGAACAAATATCCGAGGCATCCGCTTTTTGATTACTAAGAAAATAAGACCGCGCAAGCAAGACCTGCATATCACTGCGAGTTGGATCTTCAGCAAGCACAGTGTGGATCTCAGCAATGGCTTGGGAATGCAATTCACCCTGCACATACATATGCGCCAACGCGCCGCGCGTCATTCGTATCTTGGGCGGCTCCATTCCATCGCGGCGGCCATAAAGTCTTTGTAATTCACTTTGAATGGCGGCATTGGAAGGTTGAGACTCAAATGCGCGTTCCATATGCCAAATGGCATCATCGGATTTGTTCTGCTCATCACGGATGATGCTCATCCCAACATGAGCCACAAAATCTTCAGGAACAGCCATCAGCACACGGCTAAAAATATCCACGGCTTCGTTATAACGTTTCGCTTCAAGATACGCCTTGCCGAGCAAACGATAGGTTTCCAAATGCTTCGGGAAGGTTCTTAAGATATGATGGCAGTGCGCAACAGCCTCATCTGTATTTCCCTGATCAATGAGGCTTTCAATTTCACGATTGTAAATTCTTAACGAGACTTTTGCCATTGCATTTTTCCTGAAGTGAAATTTGTCTGATTCTTAAAAATTTCGCAATCCTAAATACTATTTTACTCGTAAAATAGTGGTAATGGAGATACAAATTCATCACTAAAACCATACGCAGAGAGAACAGCCTCGCGCGCAGCCTTCAATTTTGTTTCATCGTTCGAATGAATTTCAAATAACGGTTCCCCCGCTTCAACCCCATCCCCTACTTTCTTATGGATGATAAAACCGACTGCGCGATCAATGGGATCACCTTTTTTGGTGCGACCTGCCCCGAGCGTCACAGCCGCCTCCCCCACGATCCGGGCATGGACCTGTGAAACGAATCCGCTTCGAGGTGCATTTACTACTTCCAAATATTTTGCGCGTTCAAATCGGTTGACATCATCCACGTAAGCGACATCACCGCCCTGCGCCTGCACCAGCACGCGGAATTTCTCGAGCGCGCTCCCATCAGTTATACATTTCTCAGCCAGAGCCCGTCCTTCGTTCAAATCCTTTGCACGCCCGCCAACCACCAGAACATGCGCGGTAACATGCAAACAATGTTCAAGATAATCTACGGGGGCATTGCCCCGCAATAGATCAATGGCTTCGATCATTTCCAGCGAATTCCCAACCGCATTCCCCAAAGGCTGATTCATGTCAGAAAGCAGGGCGACAGTTTTCCGTCCTGCCAAATGACCGATATCAACCATCAAACTGGCTAGTTTGCGCGCTTCATCTAGAGTTTCCATGAACGCGCCAAGGCCAACTTTTACATCCAGGACAATTGCGGTTGCCCCGGCAGCGATCTTCTTGCACATAATGGAAGATGCGATCAACGGGATCGAGGGCACGGTGCCAGTCACATCACGGAGCGCGTACATTTTGCCATCGGCAGGTGCAAGGTCCAAAGATTGGCCGGTAAGCACGATGCCTTTTTCTTTTAATTGTTGTTTGAACTCATTGGTAGTCAAGTTCACGCGATACCCAGGGATGGATTCCAATTTATCGATCGTGCCGCCGCTAAAGCCAAGTCCGCGGCCTGACATTTTGCCAACGGGCAATCCGCAAGCCGCCACCATCGGCATGACCGAGATGCTGGTCTTGTCACCCACTCCGCCTGAGGAGTGTTTATCAACCACGACATCCACAATTTTTGAGAGGTCGAGCACCTGCCCGGAGTGTGCCATTGCCAGCGTAAGGTCTTTCGTCTCATGGGAAGTCATGCCGTTCAGCATAACGGTCATTGCAAAGGCAGAGGCTTGATAATCGGGTATTTCGCCATTGGTAAATCCCCTTATAAAGAATTCGATCTCCTGCGAAGTCAATTCCTTTTTATCGCGTTTCTTGATGATGATGTCTACCGCGCGCATGTATTTCTCCTTGTGTGTTGCACAAGATAATTTTATCGCATAAATGAAAAGGTCACGCTTGACGCGTGACCTGCTATCTGGTCAATTTCTGGCCTTCTTTGCCATCTTGGACAATCCAGCCCAATGCGGCAATCTCTTCCCGCAGGCGGTCTGATTCTGCGAAATCCTTTCGAGAGCGGGCATCTTTCCGCTGTTCGAGCAATTTCAAGGCTTCCTCAGGAGGCGCTTCCTGGTCGTTTGTCTTAGAAGCATTCAGCACCATTTCCCATACTTCGGGACGAATCCCCTTCCCAACTGGGTCAGACAAATTGAAATTTCCCAATTCATTTAGTGAAAATTTTGCGCCCGCAGGATAGATCTCCATACTGGAACTCTTGACCACCGACACAGAACTGACACCATGCACATCACAAGTCCCTTTCTCAAAATCCATGATGATGCCTGAATGTTCATCCAGCCCAACGAGGATATTGTCACGAGGTAATAATTTGACCCATTGATCAAAGCGCTCGATGCCAACAAAACAACGGCTGGTATCGAGGTCAGTACCGCCTTCGGCATTATTCCAATGCGGGACAAAGGACAGGTCCATTCCAAAGTCTGAAAAGAAATTCAAACCTTGCTTCGTGTGAACGTCTTCGCCCACTTTGTAGATCTCATAAACTGGCAGTACCCATGCCCCAACCGAGATCGTTGCGGCGGATGAAAATATCAACGTAGCGCCTAGTCTGTGCCGCGCGCGGATAATATCCCAAGCCAGTGAGCCATGCAATTGGCGCGCCAAATAAGTGGGACTGCCCGGTCCCATAAAGATGACATTGGCTTGTAATAATGGTTTCAATATTTCAATATTATTCGGGCTGAATTCCGTCCCCTGTTTGCGGGCGGGGATCAGGTCTATCGTGGGCTTGTAATTCTGAAGGCGTGTCTTAAGGAAATCCCCCACCCGAGCGGCTACGATCGAGGCATTTAACTCAAAGCCAGCCGGCGTTTCCAGTACAGAAACATGCAAAGGTCCAGGAATGAGGCGGGCAAGCGCTTCAAAAATACGACCTCCCGCGAGGGAAGTCTCTCCTGATCCAAGAAACGCGATACGCCCTAAAGTCATGCTAATTGGATGCCGCGTTGAGATTGTCTATTACTTCAAGGAAAGTTTCATTATCTGGGATATCGGACATGGATGAACCAAAGTGGACATAGCGCATGTACCCGTTGATATCAAGGACGGTATTCATTGGCATACGTCCTAATTTAAATAAGTTCACTTCCTGACGATATAGCCTGGAAACCTTATGGTCAGGGTCGGGCAAACCGACAAAGGGAAGATTTTCCTTTGTCCAATATCGTTGAAAGGATTGCATATCGTCAGGGCCTACTGCGAGGATCTCTGCTCCGCGCTGCTTGAAATCCGCATAGGAGTCTCTCATACGCGCCAACTGCGCGCGGCAATGGGGTCACATAAAACCGCGCAGGAAAGCAAGCACAACGGGCTGGTTTCCAATAAAGTTGGAAAGTCGAACTAAATTCTCATTTATATCTTTAAGCTCAAAATCAGGCGCAAGCTGGCCGGGGGGCATAATGTTTGCAAGAGTCATATATTCATTATACTTTGTACTAAATTCTTATTGCGCAAAAGAAGCCAAAAATGAAACGACTGCCGAAACAACTTGTGACTGTTGATCGGCGCGAGAGATCTCCGCCTCATTATCTCCTGGCTGGGAGCCGTAATCGCCAAACTGCGCGTGATTTCCGCCGTCAATGACAACATAGTTTGCGTTTGATACGAGGAAAGGTTTCGTTTCATCGAATTTTTCCATGCCTGCCATGTCTTTGGTTCCATAAATCGAGAGCATTTTCAGATCGCTGTTCTTAAGCGAATCGTCAGCAGGATAGGATGCCCAGAAGATGATCCCTTCTATTTCTGGATTATCTTTTGCAAACAAAGCGGAAGCCACACCGCCGAGGGAATGTCCGCCAGTTACCCAATGTGCGATCTCAGGATGTTTTTCAAAAATAGGTTGAGCCGCGTTGATGTCAAAAAAAGCCAGGTTCAAGCGTACAGGAACCAATACGACTAAATACCCCTGCTCCGCGATCCTCCGCAGAGGCGCGGCATAAGAGCGATAATCCACACGTCCGCCGGGGTAGAAGATGAAACCCGTTTCTGGTTGCAGACTGGCAGGTTTGAAAGTTATAAATTTTTCCACAGTTACGGTCACCTGCGAATCCGATTCGAGAGCGGCCAATGCTTCGGGGGCCGGCCCAAGCGGAGTTTCAGCCCAAACGACGAATCCCAACCCCATGACGAACACAACAACTAAAAGTCCAAAAGCGATGCGCTTAATTATTTTCATAAAAGTGATTTTACCTTTTCCCAAATTTTGTCGAACATTTCAATGGTCAGTTTTCCAGTCAACGTATTTTGCTGGCTGGGATGATATGAACACACGATCCAGACATTTTGCAGTTGATATGACGCGCCGTGAGTGAATTTATATACTGAATTGCGCGCTCCATAAATTTTCAAGATTCTTTCGAAGGCAATCCGTCCCAAACACACGATCACTTTGGGGTGAAGAATTTTCAACTCCGCTTCAAGATATGGCTGGCAATTATTTAATTCCTGCGGACTTGGTTTATTATCCGGCGGAGCGCAGCGGCCTGACGCGGTGATATACATATCTTTAAGAATGAGACCATCGCTTCGAGACTCCGCCTCCGCCTGATTCGCGAACCCGGCGCGGTACAGCGCCGGAAAAAGGAATCCGCCCGAAGCATCGCCTGTGAATTGTCGTCCCGTGCGGTTGGAGCCGTGCGCGCCGGGCGCAAGCCCCACCACCAGCACGCGCGCCTGCGGGTCTCCAAATCCGGGGACTGGTTTACCCCAATAATCCGCATTCTTGTAGGCTTTGCGTTTAACACGCGCGACTTCCTCGCGCCATTCCACCAGGCGCGGACATTTACGGCAGGAAATGATTTGTTGTGTGAGTTGTTCAAGATCTGACATGATGTCATTGTATACCAGAAATCAAATCACGCCCTGCCATAGGCTTCCACACCAAACTCACGCGAACGAATAAAAATCAACCTTTCAATAATATTTTTATTTGAAGCCCGCCTTCAGGCAAATTCCGTGCTTCTATTGTGCCGCCCTGGGCTTCGACAAGCTGCTTGGTGATCGCAAGCCCCAAGCCTGTGCCGCCGCTCGAACGCGTGCGGGATTTCTCTTTGCGCCAGAAGCGGTCAAAGAGAAACGGCAGGTCTTCATTTGGGACGCCAGCGCCATTATCATTAACAGAGAGACAAACCGAGTCGGATGCCCATTCCAAAGTAAGCCAGATCTTGCTGCCCTCGGGAGTATAGCGCAAAGCATTTCCAATTAAATTACCGATGACCTGTTCTGTGCGCTGCGCATCGAGTTCCATTGTGAAATCACCGTTCCCCTGTTCGAAAGATAGTGAAATATTTTTTTCGCGGGCTTCGGCGGAGAACATTTCGATTGAATGATCAATCAGCTGGGCAAGGTCAACTGGTCTTTTCTCGAAATGCAGTTGGCGGGTCTCGGCGAGAGTCAGCAGGCGCAGATCATCCACGAGGCGTTCGAGCAGGTAAGTTTGTTCAAGGGCAAGCGAGACTTGTCCGCCATCGGCAGTGTAGATTCCGTCCACGATGCCTTCCAGTCGCCCGCGGATGACAGAGAGCGGCGTCCGTAATTCGTGGGCGATATCAGCGAGCATGTCACGACGTTCGCGGTCATTACGTTCAAGGGAAGACGCCATCTCGTTGAAACTCTCGGAAAGACTGCGCATGTCCTGCGGACCTTCGCTGGAAATGCGGGTGGTGAGTTTGCCGTTTGTGACTTCGCGCGCGGCGTAGATCACATCTGCCAGCGGGTTGACAAAGCGGCGGACCAACAAAGCAGCGACAACAATCAGAAAAAAAGCCAGAAGAAACGAGATCCCGCCGACAGGCAGGATGATCGCACGCGCAAAGTTGATGCGGGTTGTGAGTGAAAGCGACGTGATCACAAGCCAGCCTATCCTTTCTCCATTTGCCTCCAGGGTTAATGCAAGATCTTTGGGTCGAATCTTGTAGATGGAACCAACTTTTGAAACAGAACCAGGATCACGGTCAAGCACGACATGCTGGTCCTGATCCAATAAAACTGCGCTGAGGGAATTTAATTCATCGATGGAATCAAATACGGGAGCAATGCCATCCCAGCTGCCGCGCCCCATATAATATCCCTGCAGTGTGCTTGTGAAGGGCGGTGAAACGGGTGAATTTTGTGATGCAAAAAAGTAGATCATTATAAAAAGGAAGAAAAACAAGGATATAAATAAAACAAACACAAAGGCGCGGACAAGCAGGCTTAATAAACGATTACGAATCTCGCGGACGGATGAATACATGTCAGCCTTCAAATTTATAACCAACGCCATGCACGGTGACGATCAACACGGCTGGTTCCAGTTTACGGCGCAGGTTGCGGATATGAGAGTCAATGGCGCGCTCGAGGCTTTCAAAGGTAACGCCATGTGTGGCTGTGAGTATCTGAGCGCGGGAAAAAATTCGGCCAGGCTGACTCATGAGCGTGGCGAGGATTTCAAACTCGGTGGAAGTAAGCGGAACAGTTTTATCTGACAGATGTACCTCATAATGAGCGCGATCCAATTCCACATTCCCCGCGCGGATGGTACCACTATCGGACGGACTGGCGACACGGCGCAGAACAACGCGAATGCGCGCCACCAATTCACGCGGGCTGAATGGTTTGGTAATGTAATCATCCGCGCCCAACTCAAGACCGATGAGTTTATCGGTCTCGTCAACGCGGGCAGTAAGCATAATAATGGGCACATTGCTTTCGCGGCGGATCTCGCGGCAAACATCCAGGCCGTCCATTTCAGGCAGCATCAGGTCAAGCACGATCAGGTCAGGTTTTTCGCGGCGTGAAAGCGACACTCCCTGCAAGCCGTTACTGGCTGCGACCGTTTCATAGCCTGCCGCCTTAAGATAGTCACGACAGATCTCCACGATCTGGGGTTCATCATCTACGATGAGGATTTTTTTAGGCATAAAACCTTTTTACCACAAAGGGGCACAAAGGTACACGATGGAAAAAGCTAAACACCTTCGTGACCCTTTGTGGCTATTATTTTTATTCGTAGCGTAAAGCCACCATCGGATGCAAATTCGCGGCTCGGAAGGCGGGATATAGGCCGAAGAACACACCGATTGCGAGGGAAAAAAAGAACGCCAGCAAAATTGAATCTGCAGTGATGACAGCAGTGATGAGACCTGTTAGAGTGACAATGGAAGCTATCCCTATACCCAGCAAAATTCCGATCACTCCACCCAAAACACTAAGCGTCATGGTCTCAATCAGGAACTGGGTGCGGATCTGATTTTTCGTAGCGCCTACTGCTTTTCGCAAGCCAATTTCCTTGGTCCGTTCTGTTACAGAGACCAACATAATGTTCATAATCCCAATCCCGCCTACAAGTAGTGAGATTCCCGCGATTGCACCAAGGAAAACCGTAAGCGTATCCGTGATGGAACTTAGGGTTTCCAAGGTATCGGTTTGGTTTTGGACGCTGAAATCCAGGTCATCGGAGGCTGCTAATTTATGAGAACGTCGGATCATGTATTCGATTTGCGCAGAGACAGTATCCATCATCTCTGTGGATTCCACAGAGACATAAATATTATCAATGGTCTTCTTGCCATTGAATGTGGCTATGCTGCCGAATAGCTTTATATAACCCGTTTGCAATGGAATAAACACAGTATCGTCGGACGATGCAAAGCCTGTAGACCCCTTGGATTCAAGCACACCCACCACTTTAAATTTGATACCATTCACCGAAACAGTTTTCCCAATGGGAGACAGGCTTCCAAACAAGTCCTCGGCAGTTTGGGAACCCAATACTGCCACAAATGCCTCCGACTTGTTATCGCCTTCTGTAATAAAACGACCATTTGCGACATCATACGAGCGCACTTCCTGATAATTCGCAGTGACACCCGTTACACTCACACTAAAACTTTCATCGCCAAATTTTATGATGTAGGAGGATTGATAGCTTGGCACGATCACTGTAACGTTGTTCACCAGACCGCGCTGAAGCAACTCATAATCGGAATAATAAAGATGACTGGCCTGTTGAGATGCTCCTCCACCCGGAGCGCCAAACGATCTTCCAGCAGAAACGGTCAGCAAGTTGGTGCCACTGCTTTGAATATCGCTTGTAATACTGGCGGTTGCGCCCTTGCCAATGGAAAGTAAGGCGACCACCGTCGCCACACCAATCACAATTCCCAACATCGTCAGCACAGAGCGTAATTTATTGGCACGCAAAGCCCGTATTGCTATCTTAAAATTTTCTGAAAATAACATGTTCGTTCTCCAAATCAATCTCGTCAATGCGAGGAAGTGATTTCCCGACGGCACTTGCGCCGCGCGCCAGTGCGGTGAGCAATCTCATAAACATGATTGAAGATTGCTTCGGGCTTGTGCCCTCGCAATGACGGAAAATTACTCTTCCGCGCGCGGGGTGCCTGCCTTGATCGGGTGGGCATTTAGTTCATCTGAAACGATGCTTCCATCCGACAGTTTGATGATTCGGTTTGTATGGCGGGCTACATACGAATCATGGGTCACCAAAATAACTGTCTGTCCATGATCTTTATACAGGCTTTGAAACAGTTCCATGATCTCCACGCCCGTCTTGCTATCCAACGCGCCAGTTGGCTCATCTGCGAGGAGAATTGCCGGTTCATTCACCAGCGCACGTGCAATTGCCACGCGCTGTTGCTGTCCGCCAGAAAGTTCGTTTGGCGCATGATGAGTACGATCTGACAAACCCACACGATCCAGAGCTTTCATCGCGCGGTCCCGTCTTTCCTTACCTGAGAAACCCGCGTATGTGAGCGGCAACATCACGTTTTCCAGGGCACTTGTGCGTGCCAGCAAATTGAATTGCTGAAAAACAAACCCAATCTTTTTTCCGCGAATTTCCGCAAGCTTTGTCTCTTCCATGTTTTCCACTGAAATTCCGTCCAGCGTATAACTGCCGCTGCTGGGCATATCCAGGCATCCAATGATGGACATCAAGGTGCTCTTCCCTGAACCGGATGGGCCCATGATCGCGACCATCTCGCCCTTCTCAATGGTGAAACTCGCACCGTTCAGTGCACGAACTTCAGTTTCGCCCATCTGGTACACCTTTGTTAGATTTTCAGTTCGTATCATTACTTAATTTCCTCCGCCAAAAGGTCCACCTGGTCCAGGTCCACTACTTGCCTGCCCCACCTGAACTCGATCACCTTCCTTCAGATCACCTGTAACAGCAACCAAGTCTCCGACAATCGCGCCGCCAACCACATTCACTCGCAAGGTGGAGGTACCACCTTGAATTACCAAAACATATTCACCCTCGCTGTCATTCTGGATCGCCGTGATCGGTACCATTAATGTCTTTGAGGCTGCTTTGATTTGGATCACCACATTCGCGGTTGTACCTAATGGCAGGAATGTTTCTTCCTCCAACTTATTCAAATCCACGCGGACTTTATATTTCACCAAACCAGAGTCAACTTCACCGACTGGATTGATCGCTGTCACCTCGCCAGTAAGCGTGACTCCAGGCACCGCGTCCAACGTAACTTCAGCCAGATTCCCCAATTTGACATTTTCTATATCTGATTCATCCACCTGTGTTTCCACGTAGAGATGATCCATGTCTGCGAGGTTGATGGAGAGATCACCTGTATCCACAACATCCCCAACGTGATGCTCCACCGATAACACCTCACCATCGAACGGGGCGATAATGCTCAATGAATTGACAGTCACCTGCGCCGCATCCACTTCGGCCTGAGCCGCGATCACATCCGCTGAAGTTTCGCCAGCGAGCAGACGGTCATATTCGCGTTGTTTATCTTCAAGCTCTGCCTTTTTCAACGCGAGATCATTCTCCGCTTCAATGATCCAATCTTTGGGAGCAGGGCCTTTGAAGTTTTCAGTGGTGTAATCGTACCTCCAGCCATTCCCTGACTTTACGAGTTTGGCAGAGTATGTTGTTTGCGGAACCTTGTTATCGGTTTGCAAATAGCGCAAGTAATAGACTGCACTATCGTAATCTTCCTGTGCAGTCTTCAGGTCAATAGCAGCTTGCGCGAGGTCCGTGCCAGAGGTGAGAAGATCTTCCAGATTTTTTTGAGCAGTTACCAGGTCCGCTTGAGCCGAGACGATGCTTGCCGAGGTGCTGGTCGGATCCAACGTCAACAGAATAGAGTCAGCTTTGACAAAATCTCCTGGCTTCACATTCACAGCTTCCACAACGCCGCTTGTCTTCCAACTTAGGCTAGCAAAGGGCTGGGCTTCGAGAGACCCAGAGGCTTCAATGGTCTCGGCCACATCCAGCGAAGTAACGGTCGCTGGGGATGCGGCGGTTGGGTTATTTGCCCTGGCGGGAGAAAATCTCCGAGCCATTAAAATGGCGGCAATCACCACAATTCCTACGATAGCCCAATTTCGGACTTTTTTGTTATTCCATAAGTTCAACATTTCGTATCTCCTCGTTTATTATTATTATTGTCCAAAGATACTTTGTGATTGTGCAGAATTTGTGCAGAAACATGGGATGGTTATGGAGGTTTCTCGCAGACCGTACAAGCACTGTTAAATCAAAAGCGGCGGATAAACCGCCGCCTAAATAAATTGAATTTATATTATCCTGCCGACACAGATACGCCCGCCCGTTTGCGCGGCTAGATATTATCTGTTTGATAATACTATCTGCCCGCCTCCAACATCCCAAAGAACATCGGGCTGAGATAGGGGATTAGCCAGATAAACCAAACGGCAATGCTGAATTTGTGGAAGTTGGCGATCATTCTTTCGTCTTTTCGTACAAGCACGAAGGTTGCCCAGATCGCGTGGATGAACATCAGGACGATGGCGAGCACGCCTGAAAACCCATGAATGTCATAACTCATGCCGCCGACAAATTCAAACATCAGTCCAGTGCCCCAGGTATCGCAGATAAGGCCAAACCAAAAGAAGACGGTATGCCAAACTTTGAGCCTGCCTTGAATACGTTCACTCCAGACGCCGATGGAGTAGAAGAGCAAGGCTAAGTTAATGATTATTATTGCAGCAGGATTCATCGGTGGTTCCCTCCAGAAATTTTATTTTCAAATATTATACCTGCCTGTTGAAAAGCGCCAGGAAAATAGTTTTCCTGGCGCTTTTTTTAGAGCAGATATATTTGACCTCTTGCATAGGTTGTAAGGAATGTCCGTAAAAAAAAAATCATTTTGAACCACGAAGACACTGAGGCACGGAGTTTCTAATTGGTTTTCTCTGTGTCTCCGTGGCTCAGTGTTTAAGCTTTTAGACTTTCGCAAGAGGTCTATTGATTTGCAATAGGGGAAGTTAATCCACACCAATGATGTAATTGTCGATCTCGTAGCCTTCCACTGTTTTGTTATATTTTATTTCGGCTTGATGTTCAACGCGCAAGCCTTTGAGCGCCAGCAATTTGCGGACGAAGATGTCTGTTTCTGCGATGGCGAGGTGCTCGCCCGCGCAGCGGTGGGGACCGGAACCAAACCCGATCAAGGAACGATACGTTCCCTTATCCAGTTCGCGGTGCGGACAGTTCTGTTCGGGACTCGCGCCGACAGCCTGCGCATCCGCATTGACATCATATACATGGAATTCGATCTTCGCATCCATGGGAATGTTGTGGGTTTCGCCTCCGCTGGTGACTGTGACAGGCTCGTTGATCACCTTGCGCTTGATCTTGCCGATGACAGGTTCAAGGCGCAGGATCTCATGCAGGGCTTCGTAGCGGACATCAATATCTTCTGAAGTGAGCGCCTCGCGGACTTTCGGATTCTCAAGGGCGTGCATCAATACAGCACAAATGAATTCCTGGGTGGTGGCCATGCCTGCCGCGCCATACACAAGGCACTCGACCATGATGTCGAGTCCGCTTTTGCCTTTGGAGAGCATGTAGGAAACCACGTCATCCTGCGGATTGCGTTTGCGCTCGGCAATCGAGGGGCGGACATCAAGTAACCAAAATTGAAGTTGATGCGAGTACCCGATGATCTCGGCGAAAACGCGCATGATGGGATTTGTAGGTTTAGCAGGCGGGGAGTGAAGCATGCCATCGATGCGGCGGATCATGCCTTGGGTCGGGTTGAGACCGACTACTGCCGAAGTCACCACGACCGCCATGCGGGTCGTGAGTGTCTTCAAGTTGATGCGTTTGGCAGTGGTCAAACTGGCGATGATCTCGTCTGCGGCTTTTTCCATCATGGCCCAATGTTTTTGCGATACTGTAGTTGGGCTGAAATATTTCGCGATGGCGGCGCGCTGTTTGCGGTGCGGGTCACCATATTGATAAAGGACAGGTTCGAGCTTGGCTCTGAAGACGTTCTCAGCTCCAAAGCCATCTTGCAGCAGTTCCTGCTTGAGCAGGTCTTTGGCTTCGGCGTAGCCGCGGATGTGCCAGATTCCCTGGTTGTCTTTTTCAACACGCGGGGTGTTTTGATATGGTTCGGTTGCGGTTTTTGAATCGGTGTGGAATGTCATAATGGGTTTCCTTTGAGCGATGATTGTAATCGAAGTAAATTCATGTCCCATCCATACTCATGACTTTCTCAGGCGGCAAGATATGCGACATTTTTTCACAATGGGCTTCTTAAACATAAACATTTGAAAGTATACGCATTAGAATGTTTGTAAATAAGGAGGTATCCATGAAACTTTTCCTGTCGGTACTATTGAATTGTATTGTGATCGTTGCCTTGTCTGCCTGCAACATGCCGACCGTGGTTCCTGCAACCGATACTCCTGCCCCTATTCCAGCCACAAATACAGCCGTGGTCAATACTGAAATCCCTGCGCCGCCTCCCCTTTCCATCACGCTGGGCGAGACAAATGATTCTCAAGGTATCACACTCGACCGCGGCGGAGATGTGGACACGCAGGCTGTTTCAATTGGAACACCTGCACTATCCGCCCGCAGCAGCGGCAATGGACAGGTGATCTCAGGCGGCGACACCACGCCTGATTCTTACATCCAGTTCAATGTGGATGATGAAAGACTATTTGGTGGAGCACCCACAGCGCATGTGCGGGTGGAAGTGGATTATTTTGATCAAGGCACAGATTCATTCAATCTGCAATATGATGCGGTCCCGTTTGGAGCCTCTGATGGCAAGTTCGCGGGCGGAGGCTCGGTGGTCAAGACCAATACGAACACATTCAAAACTGCGAGCTTCAATGTTTGCGATGCAAATTTTGCGAACCGTGACAACGGCGCGGATTTCCGCATTTCAGATAATGCCGATGGCGCAGAGATCATTCGCGCGGTGCGGGTGGTCGAGTTGACGGGTGGAGATGCAAAGGTTAATGTGGATGACTTCGGCGCGAATCCTTTCGATGAGCAACCCGACAGCGAAGCGATCCAATCGGTGCTGGATTCAGCTTGCAGCGGCGACACGATCGTTTTCACATCGCCAGAGAGTGACCTTGCTTACAGGGGATATCTGATCGCCAGGACAATCTTCTTAACCGGGATGTCCGCAAAACATGATCTTACTTTTACATCCTTTGACCCGAATGACCACGCCCTGCTGCAAGCCACCGCTGATTTGAAAGGATTCGTTGTCCGTCTTTTTGCGCGGTCACGTTTTAGCAATGCGGGCGATATTGACAATATCGATTTTGGAAACATAGACGTGAACGGCGGGCGCGATGTGCGGCAATGCCTCGGCTCGGATCAAAGCATTAATGGCGTGGATGACAACTGGGGTTCGTGGCTTCCTGAATGTACGCAGGCCGGTGATCCGTGGTGTTCGCCCGGCAACATCGGCATGGACGGCGCGATGGATAATTTAGATGTCAGCCAGAATTTTTTGGAGAACCCCTCACGCTGGACGATAGGCATTGCGGTGCATGACCTCGTCAACTCAGATACGGAATGTGGAACAGCGCTGGCCTTTGGAAGCGCAGGCGGAAGAATTGAAAATGTGACCATTGATACAGCAGGCGATCATGTCCACGCCCCGGGCTGTACGCTGACCGATGATGACGGCGACGCTGGCGGATGGTCGGATGGCATTACCCTTTTTGGCCCCGCACATTCAGTCACGGCCAATACCATCATCAATCCGTCGGATGTGGGCATTGTTTACTTTGGCGGAAAGAATACCTTCATCGCTGGCAATTCGATCCTTATCGAAGCAGGAAATTACGGCGCGTTCGCGGGTATCGCGCTTCATCCGTGGACGTTTGGGGATGTATCGGGAGTAAATATTGTTGGAAATCAAGTCACCAGTGAAGGCGATACACGCTGCGGCGGATTGCACACCGGCATTAACCTTGGTCCGCACATGTGGGGCGGAGCGTGTGTTGGAAGCGCGACTGGCGCGGTCTACGGCAACAGCGGATCCTGTTCAAACGATCCGACTCAGTCGGAGGTTGCCACCTGCTCGACAGGCAATTGCCAGCTGTGGGCCTATCTGCCAACCAGCGCCACGCTGATGCTGAGAGATAATGTAGTCACTGGCGCGAACATCAATTACCTGATCGAAGGGGTTGATAATATCGGAGAATTCATCGACGAGAATAACATCAGCCAAACACCGCAAGTTTCAGACTGGCAAGCGGCTAAATCAGGCTGTAACGGAGTGACATGGGGCGCGCTGGATAAGGTGGCGCATCATCCGCAGTTGGCGGGCTACACCGATCTGCGTATTCACTGTGAGCGGTGACAATTCCCGCTCCCAGCCTTATTCGTTATTCAAGGCAAACTCAATTGCACGGATGACACCATTGGCACTTGCATCAGCACGCAAGTGCAGGTGTGTCGTTCTCCGCCTGATTGTTCAAATTGCTGCGATCAAAGGGAGAGCCGTCTAATTCAATGATAATTTTTTTTCTTTATCGGGGCAATATCAGCCTACATTTTCCCAAGGAGAAACAACCAATTCAATAGCGTTATTTAATTTCAGGATGTAGACGGGATCAGATTCCACCACCTGAGACCAAAAGGTTCCATCTTTGATTACTGAGTTTTTGCTATCTACGAGGCTTTGCCGGGCGTCAGCTAAACCGGCATTGTAAAATGTGCGATCACAGATCCCGTTGCCCCAATATATATAGTCGTTGGCTGATACCCATTCCGCGGATGAAGTGACGGACGGCAAATGATCTGGCAGAGTGATCGTGGAAGTAAAGGCATGCTCTCCTTCACCGATCTGGGTGTGAATCACATTGCCCTCACGTTTATGGATCACCGTGGAGGCTTTAGTAATAATATTGACTGGGTCCATGGAGGATGTTGAAGACCTGGCATCCACAATCATGTAACGGGGAGTGTTGGTGGAATCACGAACAAAAATAGACCATTCCGCTCGAAGTCCTTTCGCCAGCCCTGATACACGATAGGCGTTGACGGTTAACAAATAAGCTGGCTCATCCGTGTTCAGGCACCGAATGGGACAAAGTGTGAATTGCGGCGGGATACGAAGCTTTTGCGCCAAATTGTTAATTTCGGATGGCTTTATTCGGTATACCCAATAGATCGATGGAGGGTCATTTTCGATCTTGAACTGCATGAGCGGATGGTCTTTTCCGATCGCGATCTTGAACCCAGAATAGATTGCCATTTGAGAATACATGAACCTTTTCAGGATATTTCTTCCCAGCCGCCCAAGTCTGGAAAGTTTTTTTGTTAATACGGAATTTTCCATACTTGGTCTCCAAAATTAGAATTAATGATTCAAAAAACCGTTTCTGAGAATATAGTTAATCATTTTTAATATTCTGACAATTATAGTAAACTATCAGACGTTATTACATAGTATTCCATTACTAGATACGCCATTTTATTGACCCCATGGTTTTATAGAGTGGGCGATACAGCAATATTTTGACGAACCATTTAAATCAGGAAAATTCTTTGCAGCCCTCAAAAGGAATCCATGAACATCGCGCCCTTAAGTACTGACGATATCCTGAGACTATGGTCTCAAACCTATAATCGCGAGGGAAAGCCCGATTGGTCACATATTTTCCCATATTACCATGAGGATATTGTTTTTCAAGATAGCATCCAAAGGATAGAAGGCAAAGATAAATTCATTGCATTATGTGATCGACTGACACAGCGCTGCGAACAATTGCGCATGGATATTTCGTCAATCGCACAACACGAAAACGAGATATTCCTTGAATGGAAAATGACGATGATGTTTAAAAAATTTCCCAGCACACCCATGTTTGGGTGCACAAAACTCACATTTGGTGAAGATAACCGCATTATCAAGCAGCGAGACTATTACGACCTCTGGGGGGATATTTTTAATGGGATCCCCTGGTTTCATCGTCCGTATAGAAAATTCATGCATAGATATTTTGGATAGGTGGATCTTAACATGAAACTTCCTGAAGAACTTCAATTTATTGAAAACGCAAGAATGCCCCAAAAAAACACAACTGCCAGGCTGGATGGTCAGATTTGTGTTGTTACTGGAGCGACATCCGGCGTGGGGTATGAAATCGCAAAACGGCTTGCGGAAGGCGGAGCCCATTTAGTTCTAGTATGTCGGAATGCTGAAAAAGCAAAGAGGGTTAAGGCGGAAATAACCGGTCTGTTCGACACCAGGGTTGATCTTGTTCAAGCTGATTTTTCAAACCTGGACGAGGTGCAAGTCGCTGCAAGTCAAATTCTTCATCAGTTTCCTGTCATCAATGTCTTAATTAATAATGCAGGCATGCATTTAACCAAACGCACCTTAACAGCAGATGGATTTGAAACTGCATTTGCTGTCAACCACCTTGCCTCATTTCTATTTACGCGATTGCTTCTTGAAAGAATGATCGAGAAGGCCCCCTCCCGGATCATTCAGGTAAACTCTGAGGGACATCGTTTTGGAGGATTAAAGCTTGATGACCTGCATTGGGAAAAACGCAGGTATCGCGGTCTGCAAGGCTATGGCGCTTCCAAGACAGCCCAACTGCTGACAGTTTGGGAATTAGCGGATAGGTTAAATGGAAGCGGCGTGACGATCAATGCAGTGCACCCTGGTGAAGTTGCTACAAATATCGGGATGAATAACGGAATCCTGTATCGATGGTATCAAAAATATTTACTTTTTCCGTTATTAAAAGACCCCAGGATATCCGCGGAAGCGCTCTATTACTTTGCCGCCGCCCCGGAATTAAGCATGACGAGTGGAAAATTCTTTAACCAAACCATTGAAGAAAAACCAGCAGCCCATGCTCTGGACCGGGTAACGGGGAAACGCATTTGGGACATAAGGAAGAATTAACGGGCTTACACCTTAAACATAAAACGGTGGACAATGAACATCTGATCCCTGTGGGAAATTCGGGTTTAACGATTGCTTCATAAGTAGTGAACTTTTGAATTTTTTCGTAATTAGGTATATATTAATATCCTCATGAGCAAACAACAAACTTCTTCCTTTGTTTTCAAGAATATTTACCCGAGATTTAGATACATATTGCTGCTGGGCCGCAAGCTTTATCATTTTTTTATGACCCTGCAAACTTCTTTTAGCCAGCGCCCTGCATCTTCTCCTGTTCTACCAGACACTTACACTGTGTTAAACACATCGACATTTGATTCTGAAATAGATCTTCATTGTTTGGAGGGTGAAATCCCCGCCGATATTGAGGGTCCCTCTTCATCTGTCAATGCCTGGGTTCCCCGGAGGCATTTATGGTTGGAGATACGAATATTATTCGTATGGATTTTGAGGGCAAGGAACCACGGCTTACCAATCGTTTGATGTGGACACCAACAGCATTGGCCCGCCAAAAACTTAAGAACACCCGTCACCGCTTTGATTTTTTTGGGTTGATGTATCTATCTCCCGGGATGGGCATGAGTTCCTATACAGAAGGTTTGTATCTACTGCCCGATGGGCGTCTGGGGGTAACAAGCGATGTTGATCGCCCGTGGGTCATTGAAAGGGATAGTTTACAAGCCGTAACGCCGCTGGACGAAGAGATGAATGGCTGCCCATGCTGGCGGATAACGCCGGTGAGGTGATGGGGGCTTTTCGCCGGGCTACAACAATTCCCATGTCTTATATACCGATCATGAAAAGGCCGAAGTTTTTTGGTCAACTATCGGTTAAAGCGACCTGGAAGCGGGCACCCGGTCAAATTGATCCGCTGGGATGGTTACAATGATTTTGAATCGTGGATCGTCGTAGATGGTAATGGTGCGGAGATCGAAATCAGGCAAAGCATTCATGAATTGGTCTTTACCCGTGATTACATCCTGCTGGCCGATACTGCATTTGTAGCGGGGACAGAAATGTTTACCCCCTGAAGAATGCGAAATTGCCCTAT
>NZ_JADJSO010000045.1:0-23020 GCF_016711665.1 Candidatus Villigracilis saccharophilus | reverse complement strand
ACATGTTATTTTCAGAAAATTTCGAAATTGCACTACGCGCTCTGCGCGCAAACAAAATGCGGTCCGTTTTGACGATCCTGGGGATTGTGATTGGCGTGGCTACGGTCGTGGCTTTGCTTTCGATCGGTAATGGCGCAACTGCCAGCATCACGGACTCGATCCAGAGCGGAGGCTCGAACCTGCTGACCATTTCTCCCGGCCGGCAGCAGACCGCGATGCCCGGCATGGGACAATCCCAGACGGCGAGTTATCTGTATTACTCCGATTATGAATTGCTCGAACGTACATTGACAGGCGAGATCACATCCATTGTGCCTTTGTATCAATCCAGTTACACGGTGAAATTTGGTGATGAGAGTTTTACTTCACCGATCTCGGGTGTGATGGAAGATCACGCCCAGGCACGCTCATTCACAGTCATGGATGGAACTTCGTCACCGACGGCGACAGTAAATCCTTATCGCGGGTGGCGGTGCTTGGTTCCACGGTGGCGGGTGACCTGTTCACTCTTTCTCCCATCGGGCAGACTGTTTCCATCAACGGGGTGAAATTTGAAGTGGTGGGCTTGTTGGAATCAGAGGGGTCCTCGATCGGGTCGCCCGATGACATTATCTATGTTCCGCTGGAAACCGGCTACGCCAAACTCTTCGGCGACACGGCAAACCATAATGGCAAAAAGACCGTCAACAGCATTCTGGTTTCTGTCGCCTCTTCCGATAATATGGATGCCGTTTCCGCGCAGGCGGAGTACATTCTGCGCCGCGCCCATGAGTTGAAGCCCACCGAGGAAGTTGATTTCAATGTGATGAGTCAGTCAGATACACTCGAGACGCTGAACACTGTCACTCAGACTCTTACGATTTTCCTTGGCGCCATCGCTGGGATCTCTCTGCTTGTGGGCGGTATCGGTATCATGAACATTATGCTGGTTTCCGTTACAGAACGCACCAAGGAGATCGGTCAGGCGCAAGCCGTCGGCGCGACGAAGAATCAGATCCTCACACAATTCCTGATCGAGACGGTTACGCTTAGTCTTCTTGGCGGGCTGGTAGGGATTCTGCTTGGTATTGGCATCGCGCTCGCGTTTAGTGTGACAGGTTTGATTAATTCCGTGATCACGATGGACTCAATTTTGCTGGCATTTTTCTTTGCGCTTGCAATTGGAATATTCTTTGGTATTTACCCCGCTCTGCGCGCCGCGAGCCTGCATCCGATGGTGGCCTTGAGATACGAGTAGACGGTAGACCGTGGCGGTCTGTCGTCCATCATCAAGAAGATATAATAAACCCATGCCAAAAAAAATCCTCATCGTAGATGATGAACCCCAGATCGTGGAGATCTGCCGTGACTATCTTAAGGCGGCAGGCTATGAAACGGTCGCAGCCAGTGACGGCTTGCAGGTAGTGTCGCTTTCGCGCCGCGAAAAACCTGACCTGATCGTGCTTGACCTGATGCTGCCTGAAATGGACGGTCTGGATGTTTGCCGCGAGATCCGCCGCGAAAGCAATGTGCCCATTATTATGCTCACGGCCCGCGTTGACGAGACCGATAAACTCATCGGGCTTGAGTTGGGCGCGGATGATTACATTTCCAAACCATTCAGCCCGCGTGAATTGGTGGCGCGCATTCGCGTTGTTCTGCGTCGTGTCGCCAGTCCGTCCGATAGTGATACCATCCGCGCGGGTAATGTGGAATTGGACCGCGCTCATTATGAGGTACATCTGTCAGATAAAACTGTTCCGCTTACTTCCACCGAGTTTGAAATCCTCGCCACGCTTATGAGCCAGCCTGGCCGAATTTTTTCACGCGCTCAGTTACTCACAGCCACACATGGCGTTACCTTTGAAAGCCTCGAGCGCGCCATTGACTCTCATATCCGCAACCTGCGCCGTAAACTGGAACCAGCCGTGTTGATCGTCACCGTGCATGGTGTTGGTTATAAATTTGAAGGCTGACATGTATTCATCCGTCCGCGAGATCCGCAATCGTTTATTAAGCCTGCTTGTCCGCGCCTTTGTGTTTGTTTTATTTATATCCTTGTTTTTCTTCCTTTTTATAATGATCTTCTTTTTTGCGTCACAAAATTCACCCATTTCACCGCCTTTCACAAGCACACTGCAGGGATATTACATGGGACGCGGCAGCTGGGATGGCATTGCTCCTGTATTTGATTCCATCGATGAATTAAATTCCCTCAGTGCAGTTTTATTGGATCAAAACCAGCGTGTCGTTCTTGACCGTGATCCTGTTTCTGTTTCAAAAGTTGGTTCCATCTACAAGATTCGATCCAAAGATCTTGCATTAACCTTGGAGGCAAATGGAGAAAGGATAGGCTGGCTTGTGATCACGTCTCTTTCACTCACAACCCGCATCAACTTTGCGCGTGCGATCATCCTGCCTGTCGGCGCGATCTCGTTTCTTCTGGCTTTTTTCCTGATTGTTGTCGCTGCTTTGTTGGTCCGCCGCTTTGTCAACCCGCTGGCAGATGTGATCTACGCCGCGCGCGAAGTCACAAACGGCAAACTCACCACCCGCATTTCCAGCGAAGGTCCGCAGGACATGCGCAGTCTTTCCGAGAGTTTCAACGAGATGGCGTCTTCCCTTGAACGTAATGACCGTGAACGTCGTGACATGCTCGCTGATATCGCCCACGAATTACGGACGCCGCTCTCTGTCATCCGCGGGCGACCTGGAGGGCATAGTGGATGGAATCTATCCTGCCGATGGCGGACAAGTCTCACTTGCCCTTGAACAAACTTACCTGCTCGAACGCCTCGTGGATGATCTGCGCCTGCTGACTCTCGCCGAGACCCGCCAACTGCATTTTGAGAAAAGACCAGTTGACCTTGCCCAGCTGATCGAGCATTCGATCGAAATGTTCTCCGCTGAAGCCCGCGAAAAAAATATTTCACTATCTCTCGAACAGGGGAGCGGTGATTTCACAATGGAACTCGATGCGCAGCGCACAGAACAGGTCATCGGTAATTTAATTGGAAATGCTTTGCGCTATACTCCCGAAGGCAGCAATATCTGGCTTACTTTGGAATGGGCATCTGACTCGGTTTGTCTTTCTGTTAATGATAATGGCGCTGGCGTCCCAAATGAAGACCTGCCGTTTCTCTTTGACCGCTTCTGGCGCAAAGAGAAATCCCGCACGCGTTCGAGCGGCGGCACTGGCTTGGGGCTTGCGATCACCAAGCAGCTTGTCGAAGCCCAGGGCGGCACAATAGAAGCACGGAATTTGCCTGAAGGCGGGCTTCAAATAAAAATATTATTGACAATACCTTCGCCACTTAAGGAGTAGCGGCGGGTTGAAAAACCGAGTGAATAGCGCCCAAGCGGGCGATTTGTTGGAAAATGTCAGCCAATAAAATAGCGTCAGGTTTTTCCCGAAGCATTTTAATTGTCTCGAAGGCATACCGACAGCCACGATAGTGAGACTTCAAATCCAGGATGCTGTACTCAGGTTGTTTTTCTCGAAATGGCTGTAACAGTGCAAAACTGAGATTGACCATAAAAAACGAAAGATTGGCAGCGTTGGTAACCGCGGTCTCTTTAATGTTCATGAAATCCTCCAAGCCCCAATATTGCTTGGCGTCGCGAAAATTAAACTCGATCTGGAATCGCAAACTGTAAAACTTGATGATCTTGTCATAGGCAGCCTCCAAGTCGGTGCTGAACAAAACAACATGCGCCTGGGCGTTTGTCTTTAGATTGGTTTTTAGGATAACGACTACATTCAAGATAAAAGCGAACTCTTTGTTGTGGAACTGACCCTGATATATCTCGGTTCGTACCTGATCTTCAGTCGAGGTCTCCTTCAGGTATTTTGTGTCGAGCTGGCGGATCTTGATCTTCTCGCCATACTTAGCCGGACGTCCTGCTCCTGGGTATTGTCCTTCAAAAGCTGGATAAAGTGCTACATCGGAACGCATTTTTGAGATCAAATGCAAATTCACCTGTTCGACCATGAAAGCGCTCGGGTAATTACCAAAATGACCATCCAATACCACATACTTTAGATTGATGCTCGTCCCAATCGTTTCCAAGAGGCTTTTCAGCGCTTTTTGGATCCGCAACAACTCAGCATTGAGTACCACTTCTTCTTTCTTGATCTTGTTTTTGCTGCCCTTTGGGCGTCCACGTTTTTTCTTTTCTGCCGCTTTCCTAGCTTCTGCTTTGGCTTTGCTGGCTGCCTTTTCTTCCGGACTTTTCACTACTTGAACTGCCTGCATCGGATAGGATCGCTCTTCTCGAACATTCACAAGAGAAAATGTAAAAAATGACAGGCTCGCGATTACCCGTTGTTGGATGCCCGAGAAAAAATGATCCAATCCATACGTCTTTTTACCTGCTTTACTCACTACCACTTCATCTCCGGCTATGATGTATTCATCTTCCAGATGCAAGAAACGCTTCCGAAAAAACATCCACTGGATGGCATTCCACGGAATGACACTATGATAAAAACGCTGGATGGTTCGGTAGCTGCCACCCTTCTCTGTCCAACGCGATAATCCCAGCATCGTGATCCGTCCGCTGGCAACCAACATTCCGTAAATCGCCTGGCTCATCTGGCGAAAAGTCGTTTTTTCTAAAAGAGGTGCAATGTTTTGTAAAAGTGCTAAAATCTCTGCCATGGGCTTCTCGCTGTAAGTTGGGTTTGGTAGACTTCAACTTTACTCGATTAGCCCTGCTTTGTTACTTCATTTTTGGCGAAGGTATTGATTGAAGGGCTGATTTTTATTCGTTCGCGTGAGTTTGGTGCGGAAGTCTATGGCATGGTGTGATTGGGTTTCTGGTATACAATGACATCATGTCAGATCTTGAACAACTCACACAACAAATCATTTCCTGCCGTAAATGTCCGCGCCTGGTGGAATGGCGCGAGGAAGTTGCGCGTGTTAAACGCAAAGCCTACAAGGATGCGGATTATTGGGGTAAACCAGTCCCCGGATTTGGAGACCCGCAGGCGCACGTGCTGGTGGTGGGGCTTGCTCCCGGCGCGCACGGCTCCAACCGCACGGGACGACAATTCACAGGCGATGCTTCAGGCGGATTCCTTTTCCCGGCCTTGCACCGGGCTGGGTTCGCGAATCAGGCTGAGGCGGAGTCTCGAAGCGATGGTCTCATTCTTAAAGATATGTATATCACCGCGTCAGGCCGCTGCGCTCCGCCAGATAATAAACCGAGTCCGCAGGAATTAAATAATTGCCAGCCATATCTTGAAGCGGAGTTGAAAATTTTTCGCCCAAAAGTGATCGTGTGTTTGGGACGGATTGCCTTCGAAAGAATCTTGAAAATTTATGGAGCGCGCAATTCAGTATATAAATTCACTCACGGCTCGTCTTATCAAATGCAAAATTTTTGGATCGTGTGTTCGTATCATCCCAGCCAGCAAAATACGTTGACTGGAAAACTGACCATTGAAATGTTCGACAAAATCTGGGAAAAGGTAAAATCACTTTTATGAAAATAATGAAGCGCATCGCTCTTGGACTTTTGGTTGTTGTGTTCGTCATGGGGTTGGGATTCGTCTTTTGGGCTGAGACTCCGCTCGGGCCGGCCCCCGAAGCATTGGCCGCTCTCGAATCGGATTCGCAGGTGACCGTAACTGTGGAAAAATTTATAACTTTCAAACCTGCCAGTCTGCAACCAGAAACGGGTTTCATCTTTTATCCCGGCGGACGTGTGGATTATCGCTCTTATGCTGCGCCTCTGCGGGCGATCGCGGAGCAGGGTTATTTAGTCGTATTGGTTCCTGTACGCTTGAACCTGGCATTTTTTGATATCAACGCGGCTCAGCCTGTTTTTGAAAAACATCCTGAGATTGCACATTGGGTAATTGGCGGACATTCCCTCGGCGGTGTAGCTTCCGCTTTATTTGCGAAAGATCATCCAGAAATAGGAGGGGTCATCTTCTGGGCATCCTATCCTGCTGACGATTCGCTCAAGAACAGCAATTTGAAAATGCTCTCGATTTATGGAACCAAAGACATGGCAGGCATGGCGAAATTCGATGAAACGAAACCTTTCCTCGTATCAAACGCAAACTATGTTGTCATTGACGGCGGAAATCACGCGCAGTTTGGCGATTACGGCCCACAGCCAGGGGATAATGAGGCGGAGATCTCGCGCGCCGAGCAGCAGGCACAGGTTGTCGCTGCAGTTGTTTCTTTTCTGGATTCTTTTGTGAAATAAAAATTTAGTACAAAGTATAATCAATATATGACTATTGCAAACATCATGCCCCCCGGCCAACTTGCTCCCGAATTTGAGCTTATAGATATAAATGGAAATCTAGTTCGACTCTCCAGTTTTATTGGAAGCAAACCCGTTGTCCTCGCTTTCCTGCGCGGTTTTATGTGACCTCATTGTCGCGCGCAGTTGGCGCGTATGAGAGACTCCTATGCGGAATTCACGCAGCGCGGAGCAGAGATCCTCGCGGTTGGCCCTGACGATATGCAATCTTTTCAACGTTATTGGACAAAGGAAAATCTTCCCTTTGTCGGTTTGCCCGACCCTGACCATAAAGTAGCCAAACTATATCGTCAGGAAGTGAATTTATTTAAATTAGGACGCATGCCAATGAATACAGTCCTTGATATCAACGGACACATGCGCTATGTTCACTTTGGTTCTTCCATGTCCGATATCCCAGATAATGAAAGCTTCCTTGAAGTAATAGACAATCTCAACGCGGCATCCAATTAGCATGACTGTTGGACGAATCGCATTTCTTGGATCAGGAGAGACTTCCCTCGCGGGAGGTCGTATTTTTGAAGCATTAGCCCGTCTCATTTCTGGACCTTTGCATGTCTCTGTACTGGAAACACCCGCTGGCTTTGAGCTAAACGCCTCGATCGTAGCCGCTCGGGTGGGGGATTTCCTTAAGACACGCCTTCAGAATTACAAACCCACGATAGACCTGATCCCCGCCCGCAAACAGGGGACGGAATTTAGCCCCAATAATATTGAAATATTGAAACCATTATTACAAGCCAACATCATCTTTATGGGACCAGGTAGCCCAACCTATTTGGCGCGCCAATTGCGTGGCTCACTGGCCTGGGATATTATCCGCGCGCGGCACAGATTAGGTGCTACGTTGATATTTTCATCCGCTGCAACGATCTCGGTTGGGGCATGGGTACTGCCAGTTTATGAGATCTACAAAGTGGGCGAAGACGTTCACACGAAGCAAGGTTTGAATTTCTTTTCAGACTTTGGAATGGACCTGTCCTTTGTTCCGCATTGGAATAATGCCGAAGGCGGTACCGACCTCGATACCAGCCGTTGTTTTGTTGGCATAGAGCGCTTTGATCAATGGGTCAAATTATTACCTCGTGACAATATCCTTATTGGGCTGGATGAACATTCAGGCATCATCATGGATTTTGAGAAAGGGACTTGTGATGTGCATGGTGTCAGTTCTGTGTCGGTGGTCAAGAGTTCCAGTATGGAGATCTATCCTGCGGGCGCAAAATTTTCATTAAATGAATTGGGAAATTTCAATTTGTTTGACCCAGTTGGGAAGGGGATTCGTTCCGAAGTATGGGAAATGGTGCTGAATGCTTCGAAGACAAACGACCAGGAAGCGCCTCCTGACGAAGCCTTGAAATTGCTCGAACAGCGGAAAGATGCCCGCTCCCGAAAGGATTTCGCAGAATCAGACCGCCTGCGGGAAGAGATCGCCGCATTGGGCTGGATTGTACAGGATGGCAAAGAAGGCCAGAAATTGACCAGATAGCAGGTCACGCGTCAAGCGTGACCTTTTCATTTATGCGATAAAATTATCTTGTGCAACACACAAGGAGAAATACATGCGCGCGGTAGACATCATCATCAAGAAACGCGATAAAAAGGAATTGACTTCGCAGGAGATCGAATTCTTTATAAGGGGATTTACCAATGGCGATATTCCCGATTATCAAGCTTCTGCCTTTGCAATGACCGTTTTGCTGAACGGCATGACTTCCCGTGAGACGAAAGACCTTACGCTGGCAATGGCACAATCCGGGCAGGTGCTCGACCTCTCAAAAATTGTGGATGTCGTGGTTGATAAACACTCCTCAGGCGGAGTGGGTGACAAGACCAGCATCTCGGTCATGCCGATGGTGGCGGCATGCGGCTTGCCCGTTGGCAAAATGTCCGGGCGCGGACTTGGCTTTAGTGGCGGCACGATCGATAAATTGGAATCCATCCCCGGGTATCGCGTAAACTTGACTACCGATGAGTTCAAACAGCAATTAAAAGAAAAAGGCATCGTGCTTACCGGTCAATCTTTGGACCTTGCACCTGCCGATGGCAAAATGTACGCGCTCCGTGATGTGACTGGCACCGTGCCCTCGATTCCCTTGATTGCATCTTCCATTATGTGCAAGAAGATCGCTGCCGGGGCAACCGCAATTGTCCTGGATGTAAAAGTTGGCCTTGGTGCGTTCATGGAAACTCTTGATGAAGCGCGCAAACTTGCCAGTTTGATGGTTGATATCGGTCATTTGGCGGGACGGAAAACTGTCGCCCTCCTTTCTGATATGAATCAGCCTTTGGGGAATGCGGTTGGGAATTCGCTGGAAATGATCGAAGCCATTGATCTATTGCGAGGCAATGCCCCCGTAGATTATCTTGAACATTGTTTGCATGTTACCGCGCATGTTCTGGTGGTTGGCGGGCGTGCAAAGGATTTGAACGAAGGACGGGTTCTGGCTGAGAAATGTATAACTGATGGGAGCGCGCTCGAGAAATTCCGCGTGCTGGTGCAAGCGCAAGGCGGTGATGTCGCTTACGTGGATGATGTCAACCGATTTGAACGCGCAAAATATTGGGAGGTAGTAAATGCACCTCGAAGCGGATTCGTTTCACAAGTCCATGCCAGGATCGTGGGGGAGGCGGCTGTGACGCTCGGGGCAGGTCGCGCTAAAAAAGGTGATCCCATTGATCGCGCAGTCGGTTTTATCATCCATAAGAAAGTAGGGGATGGGGTTGAAGCGGGGGGACCGTTATTTGAAATTCACTCGAACGATGAAACAAAATTGAAGGCTGCGCGCGAGGCTGTTCTCTGCATATGGTTTTAGTGATGAATTTGTATCTCCATTACCAATATTTTACGAGTAAAATAGTATTTAGGATTGCGAAATTTTTTAAGAATCAGACAAATTTCACTTCAGGAAAAATGCAATGGCAAAAGTCTCGTTAAGAATTTACAATCGTGAAATTGAAAGCCTCATTGATCAGGGAAATACAGATGAGGCTGTTGCGCACTGCCATCATATCTTAAGAACCTTCCCAAAACATTTGGAGACCTATCGTTTGCTTGGCAAGGCGTATCTTGAAGCGAAACGTTATAACGAAGCCGTGGATATTTTTAGCCGTGTGCTGATGGCTGTTCCTGAAGATTTTGTGGCGCATGTGGGGATGAGCATCATCCGCGATGAGCAGAACAAATCCGATGATGCCATTTGGCATATGGAACGCGCATTTGAGTCTCAACCTTCCAATGCCGCCATTCAAAGTGAATTACAAAGACTTTATGGCCGTCGCGATGGAATGGAGCCGCCCAAGATACGAATGACGCGCGGCGCGTTGGCGCATATGTATGTGCAGGGTGAATTGCATTCCCAAGCCATTGCTGAGATTCACACTGTGCTTGCTGAAGATCCAACTCGCAGTGATATGCAGGTCTTGCTTGCGCGGTCTTATTTTCTTAGTAATCAAAAAGCGGATGCCTCGGATATTTGTTCACGCCTATTAAAGCAGTATCCATTTTGCTTCGATGCGAATCGAATAATGGTTGAACTCCTGCCATCCGCCGTTGACGCAGAGAGCACACAGGTGTATCGTGCGCGGGTCATTGAATTGGATCCATATGCCGCGCTTGCAAAAAGCTCTGTATTTAAAATAAATGAAGTCCCGGATGCCGCTGTCAATTTGGAGCATCTTGAATATACAGGCGATGATGTGCCGATGGGGCAGGAATGGAGTGCTTCTTTGGGGATTGGGCTCGCGGCTTCTACAGCGGTCGGGCTGGCGTCTGTTAATGTCGATGATCAACCGGATTGGTTAAAGTCAGAGACACCCTCTCAAATCCAGGCTCCGCTTGAATTTGAATCAATTACGCCGCAAAACGAGGATATTCCTGATTTTCTACGTGCTGCGGGATGGGAAGAATCAAAAACGCCCGAACAGCCCACGTCAATATTCGATTCGGAACCTACCGGCAGTGACGATCTTGTACCGGCAGACCTTCCGGACTGGCTCAAGGAACAAGCTCCAGCTGGCGAGCAGCAAGCTGCGGACTCTCAATTTGGTTCCGAACAATCCATAGATACTCCTGATTGGTTATCAGAGCTTGGTGACGGTGAGCCACTTTCAGTTTCTGAACCTGCTCAAGCACAATCTGCGCCGGTAAAAGATGCTCCAGATTGGCTAAATCTGCCGGCAGATGAAGCGGCCTTGGTGCAATCTGGTGAAGTGCCTGATTGGTTAAGCGGCCTTGGCGATTCAAAAACGCCTGAAAATATATCAACTCAATCCAGTGAAATTCCAGATTGGCTGGATGCTCTTGATGATGTGAAAATCCCCGAACCTGCGCCATCCCAATCAGCTGTTGCGCCGGATTGGCTGAACGATATTGATAAACCCTCTGAAATCCCGTCAGAAATATCGGCTGCTGAACTCCCTGAGTGGTTAAGCGGTCCGGATAGTCCGCAAACTTCTGAGCAGCTACCCACACAATCCACTACTATCTCAGATTTGTTTAGTACGCCGTCTTCAGAGTCAGTGCCAAGCCAGGTGAGTGACCTTCCTGATTGGTTGGATGGGCTTGATGACTTGCAGCCAATTCAACCGGTAACATCCACGCCGCCAAGTGTTGAGACGCTCGGTTCAACTGTTCAGGAACAGGATGATGCGGTGGCCTGGCTTGAAGCACTGGCGGCCAAGCACGGGGCCAAGCCTGAAGAGATGGTCACTGACCCGAACAAACGTAGTGATACAGCGCCCGAATGGGTTCAACAAGCGCAGAATATTAATCAACAAACAACTGACCAGCCATCAGCACAAAACCTGGGGACTTCTGCCCAGGAACAGGATGACGCAGTGGCCTGGCTTGAAGCACTCGCCGCCAAGCACGGGGCCAAGCCTGAAGAGATGGTCACTGACCCGAATAAACGCAGTGATACACCGCCCGAATGGGTACAGCAAGCTCAGGCTATCGGAGAAGTCGAATCTTCTGCCAACACAGAAGAAGATAAGCAGAAGACCGGCGAACAATTCCTCGCTGATTTTGCAAGCGCATCCGCTGTACCTGCAAACGATGAAACAGGCATCTGGCTGCGTAATCTTGATGATCCTGAAAAGAAGGATGAGTTCATTACCCCGCTTGCCAGCGAAGCAACTGATATCCCAGATTGGGTGAAGGACTTGAAGCCCAAATCTGGGCAACCCGAAGAACTAAATATTCAGAATGCAGAAATTCCTGAATGGTTAAAGGATGGGCAGCAATCAGTCAGTACGGACAATCGATTCGACTTTGCCGAGAAAGAGGAAGTTACTTCGCAAGATTCTGATCTTCCAAAATGGTTAAGCGATGCTGAAGAGGAATCCTCAGTAAAGAGCAGCTTAAGTGAAAATAGCTTGAATGATCAGGATCTTTCAAGCTGGTTGAGCGGTTTGGATGATGAACCTGGACTTCCATTTGAAGCGATGCCAACTCCAGGATCGATTTTGGCCGCGGCATCTCCCGCTTCCAGTTTCACTGAAGAGCCTGTAGCTGCGAATTCTGACCTGCCTGATTGGTTAAGCGGCGTCGACGCAACGGATCAGGCGGATTTGGAAGAGGATGCGTGGAAGAAATCCGTCGAACAGGAATCACAAATTCCCGCTTCTGTGCCTGCCGAAGAACCTGCCCCTGTCAGCCTGACAGCCGATCTGCCCGGTTGGCTGCAAGGCGTTGAAGAGGAGTCTGCGCAGGTTGAAGGATTGGAAGAAGATGATGATCTCCCCCCATGGATGCATCGCGAGCAATGGGAAGCAGATGAGAAACCGCAGCCGCTCCAACCCACCTCTCCTTCTGATTGGCACCCTGTGGAAGTGGAAACGTCTCAACCTGTTTCGGTGCCTGTGCAGGAAATGGCTGTTGAAGAGACCCATCAGAGTGTTGAGACTATTTCTTTACAACCTGTCATCCCTGTTCAACTTGACGCTGAACTCCCCGAGCCTGAATTGCCGGTTTCAAAACTTGCCCCAGCCAAAAAGAAATCTGGTTTGTCTGCGCGGCAGATCCAGCCTGAAGGGCAGAACATTACAGAGGTGTTGAATCAAGCCAAGGATGAGTTGGACCGAGGTGATATCCCGGCTGCATTGGATCATTACGGGAAGCTCATTAAAAAAGGCAAGAATCTCGAAGAAGCCATTCGTGATCTGAGCGAGTCTCTATATCGTTATCCGGTCGAAGTTGGTATCTGGCAAACTTTAGGTGATGCGTACATGCGCTCTAATCGCTTGAAGGAAGCGCTCGAGGCTTATAACAAGGCTGAAGAACTAATACGCTAATAAATATCTTCCCAGTGCGAGAGACAGGACCATTGCACTGGTGAGTATCATACTTATATTATTTGGAGGAATTTCTGTGGAAAGAACGCTTGTACTTGTAAAACCCGATGGTGTGCAACGTGGGTTGATCGGTGAGGTGATTGCACGCTTTGAACGCCGCGGACTTCGACTGGTAGGTGCGAAGTTTATTCAGGTTGGTCAATCATTGGCTGAGACACATTATGCTGAACATGTTGGGAAACCATTTTATGCTGGTCTCATTTCTTATATTACGTCCGCGCCTGTTATGGCGATGGTTTGGGAAGGTCCCAATGCTGTTGCTGCTGTTCGTCAGACGGTCGGTTCCACCAAGCCTGTTGAAGCCGCGCCTGGCACAATTCGCCATGATTATGCTCTTGAAGTAGGCCGTAACCTTATTCATGCTTCAGATAAGCCGGAGACTGGTGTGCGTGAAGTAGGACTCTGGTTCAAAGCCGAAGAATTGGTTGATTGGAATCGGGCTGTGGATGCGTGGGTGTTCGAGAAATAGGTAGGCAAGTAATTAAGTAAAGGTAAATAAAAACATCCCGGGCGATACGCGCGGGATGTTTTGTTTGCATGCAAGTTGTCTAGGTGTTTACCTGTCTACTGTACTGCAATCCTACTGTACTCTCAATAATACCTTTCCATCTTCCCATAATTCTTCGAGATTGTAAAAGTCGCGTTGATCGGTTGAGAAGAGATGTACGACCACATCCCCAAAATCCACGATCACCCAGCCATCGCGTGAGAAACCTTGTTGTTTTCCCTTTTTCTTGTATTTGCTGCGGATGTCTTCAACGGTGGCTTTGGCGAGGGCGTCCAACATACGGTCGCTTGTGCCGGTACAAATAATAAAATAGTCTGTGAATGAGACAATATCTTTCAAATCGATTAGAACTATATCTTCCCCTTTTTTGTCTTCCAGGGAGTTTACGATTTCACGAGCAAGTTCGAGTGCGTTCAGATTTCACCTCTTGATTTTGATAGTGGAGCGGAAAATAACCTTGTATAGATGGAGCCGCTTGGTTGTAAGTCACTTTTAATAAGATGGATCGAGTCTATTCTGGCAATGCCAATATTGCCAAGTTGAATATTATCCATTGCCGCACGAATCTTTGGCAGATCCAACGGATTGATGTTCTGCCGAACACGCCCGATGGTAAGATGCGGTGAGAAAGGCTGATCTGCCTGTTCATAACCAAGCCGGGTAACGCCTGTTTCGAGTTTTTTTTGGAGGATTGCCAGATCTGCCGGGGCATGAACTCCAATCCATAGAACGCGGGGCTTGCGCGAGTTCGGATATGCGCCAAGGCCGCCAAGCTGAAGATCAAACTGCATATGCAAAGCGGCTTCGCGCATGAGCAGCTGTTTCAGAAATTCCACATGAGAACCGGCAATATCTCCAATGAATTTTAAGGTCAAATGCATATTTTGGGCGGGGATCCAGCGGATGATATCCTCTCCCAAAGCGCGGCGCAGGCCGGCAGTTTCCTTTTCAATTGCATTTCGAAGATGCGGGGGAAATTCAATGGCAATAAATGCGCGTAGAAGACCCATACGATCCGTTTACACCTTTTGTTATACCTTGTTCCACGGATATATTCAAATTTAGCAGCCTGATCGCGATACCAGTGAATGCAAGCTCAATGGCACTAAAAATAGCATAAACCAGATGAATTGGCAAGGGCGGACTTGACAGTTATTGTTCTGTAAGAAACTAATTACACTGACAGTCTAATCACAAAATATTGGAGGAACCATGACAGAATTAGAAGCGTTTCGTTCGGAGAAGAACGAATTTTATGCAAGCCATCCACAAAGCCCTTTGACACGCGAGCAAAAACAGGGTTTTACAGGATTGAATTATTTTCCTGAAGAGGCATCTTTACGTTTGGAAGTCAAGGTGGATGAATTCCCGGTCAAGGATTCCTTTGAGATGCAGACTTCGACAGGTGATGTTCAGCACTATAAGAAATTTGGAAGATTCCGTTTTGATGTGGATGGTACTGAAGCGGAGTTGACCATTTACCAAAACCAGCATGGCTATTTCCTGCCCTTCGTTGATTCATTGGCAGGCAGTGAAACCTATCCCGCCGGGCGTTATCTTGAACCTGAGCCTTTGGTGGGTGGCCATTTTCTTGTGGATTTTAACATCGCCTACAATCCATATTGCGCTTATAACGAGATGTGGTCCTGTCCGATCACGCCGTCGGAGAATCGCCTGAAGGTGGCAATACGAGCAGGAGAGAAGTTATTCCACAAATAACAAAAAAATGACGGGATTTCCCGTCATTTTTATTATTCAGTGGTGTGTTCGATCACATTTAGAAGTGCTTCATATTCTTCACAGCATTCTGAGCAAATATCCAAATGTTCGCGAATGAGCGGGGCGATCTTCTCGGCGTCCTTTGACTGGACTTCCCTTTCCACGAACTCATCCAAATGAGCATATAAGTCGCCGCAGGACATTTCCTCAGCGCGGGCGTTTTCAAGGATATGTAAAAACTTGAGAACGGCTTCATCCTGCAGTTCTTCCTGCGGTTTGAAGGTGTGTTGGATACGTTGGAGAAGACTTTTTATATTCATACGTATGATTGACGATTAATCAAATATTAATCTTACTTTTGCTCGAAGGCCATCAATAAATCTTGCGGATTAAGATCTTCTAGGGCGAGTCGTCGTTTCAATCTTAGACGGGCATCGTGCAGGAGTTTGTATAAGGCATTGCGATTGGTCTTCATGCGTTTAGCTGCTTCTTCCATGGGCATATCCTGCAAGCCCAGAAGAACAAGGGCTTCACGCTGTTTGGGCGTAAGCTCATCTTCCAGTATGCGGCGCACACGCACGAGCATATCTGAGCGTTCTGCTGAAGTTTCTGGGGATGTCTGAGAATCAGCGAGCAGGCCGGGGGGTGGGGGGGCATCTTCATTTTCGGTCAACTCATCGAGAGATGAGTCCCGCCAGCGTTTTCGGCGGAGTTCAGTCAACGCAATGCGGATCGCAATTTTATGTACCCATGTAGTAAAGAGACTGCGGCCTTCAAATGTGCCCAGTTGGTCGAGCACACGCAACAGAGTTTCTTGTGTAACTTCATCGACGAGGGGCTGGAAAAGCGGATCGTCTGAAGAGAGCCAGCGTGTCAGTGCGTATGGCAGCCCCTTTTGAATGATGGCACGCAGATCGTTCAGCGCGTCTTCATAAGGTGTTCCAGTTGAGCGGAGGTCGTTTAGCCAGGCTTCGTTCGTGCGTGTTGTCATGATTTCTGATTATAAGAGCAAAAAGTGCTGGAATTCAATTTCTAATAAAATTATGAGACTTTTTGATAGTTCCGATTCCATACTTTGCTGGTGGTCGAGGAAAACCCCGCATCAAATCCCGCCGCCAGTTGATCCTGTTCCACAAGCTGGGGTTGCTCTGTGGGATTCTGGCTCAAATTGGGAAATTTTCCAGAGTATTTATTAATCATCTTGACGCTTTCTTGACGCCCCGCTCATTCTTCTTGCCTCCGAATTGATGAACAAATGCATACACTAAAGTCGAAATGGAGGCACATTATGAATGATCTGCTTTTTATCGGCTTGACCATCCTCTTCTTCGCCCTCACGCTGGGACTTGTCAAAGTCTGTGAGCAGCTAATGGAGAATAAGTCATGAATATTTTATATCTTGTCACCGGGCTAATCACCCTGGGTCTGTTTGTTTATCTGGTACTCGCCCTTGTAAAACCGGAGTGGTTTGGATGAATATATACAGCTTGATTCAAATCGTTTTATTTATGGTGGTTCTGCTGGCATTGGCAAAACCGCTTGGCTCGTTCATGGCAAAAGTTTATCAGGGCGAACGTACTTTCCTTGACCGTGTGTTGGGGCCAATTGAAAGATTCATTTATCGTATCTCTGGCATTGACCCCAAAGAAGAAATGGACTGGAAAGTGTATGCCATTGCCATGTTGGCCTTCAATGTGCTTGGCTTACTCTTTGTCTATGCCTTGCAGAGATTACAACATATTCTGCCATTAAACCCGCAGGGACTTGGAGCCGTGTCGGCTGATTCTTCGTGGAATACGGCGGTCAGTTTTGCGTCCAACACCAACTGGCAGGGATACGGCGGCGAGGTGACGATGAGTTATCTCACGCAAATGCTCGGCTTGAGCGTGCAAAATTTTGTCTCTGCGGCGGCAGGGATGGCTGTATTGGTGGCGTTCATTCGCGGCATTACCAGACACACAACAAAATCAATCGGAAACTTTTGGGTGGACTTGACCCGCTCCACTTTATATATCCTCTTGCCTTTGTCCATCGTTCTTGCATTGGCACTCGTCTCGCAGGGCGTGGTGCAAACTTTCAGTGAATATAAGACGGTCAATGGTTTACAGACTTCGGCAGAACAAAACCTTCCGCTTGGGCCTGCCGCCTCGCAAATTGCGATCAAACAACTTGGCACCAACGGCGGTGGATTCTTCAACGTCAATTCGGCTCATCCATTTGAGAACCCGACACCGTTCTCGAATTTTCTTGAAATGCTCGCCATTTTGATCATCCCAGCCGCGTTGTGCTACACCTTCGGCAAAATGGTCGGGGATACGCGCCAGGGCTGGACTTTATTGATCGTCATGACCATCATCTTTGTTGCGCTGCTCAGTGTGGCGGTCTGGTCGGAACAAGGCGGCAACCCCGCGTTCGCCGCAATGGGCATTGACCAAACTCAAACGAATATCAACCCAGGCGGCAACATGGAAGGCAAGGAAGTCCGTTTTGGGATTGTGAATTCTGCACTTTGGGCAACTGCCACAACCGCCGCCTCGAATGGTTCGGTCAACTCCATGCATGATTCATACATGCCGCTCGGCGGACTTGTCACGATGTGGCTCATGCAATTGGGTGAGATTATTTATGGCGGCGTTGGCTCAGGCTTATATGGCATGTTGGCTTTTGTCATCATCGCAGTCTTCGTATCTGGCTTGATGGTTGGGCGCACGCCTGAATATTTGGGCAAGAAGATCGAAGCCTACGAAATGAAGATGGCTTCCATCATGATCCTGATCCCCGTCTTCGTGGTGTTGACTGGAACCGCCGTTGCGCTCATGAGCGAAGCAGGCAGGGCAACCATTTACAACCCGTCCACGCATGGGTTCAGCGAAGTGTTGTATGCGTTCTCGTCCGCTGGAAATAATAATGGCTCTGCTTTTGCAGGTCTTGGTGCGAACACGCCGTTCTACAACACGATCCTTGGCTTTGCCATGTTGATCGCACGCTACTGGCTGGCAATCCCTGCCTTGGCAATCGCGGGTTCACTGGCAGGCAAGAAGAAAGTCCCAGCAGGTGCAGGGACACTTCCCACGCACACGCCATTATTTATCGCCTGGCTGATCGGCGTGATCGTGATCGTTGGGGCACTGAGTTTTCTGCCTGCCTTGGCGCTTGGGCCTATTGTGGAACATTTGATGGTTTTTGGTAAAAGATAACTACAAAGTATCCAGAAGTCACAAAGGAAAACTCGCATTTCCCTTTGTGTACCTTGTGACCCTGGGTTAAAAAGAAAATAGAAATGACAATTCAAACTAAAAAACAAACCTCACATCGCCGCGAAATGTATCAGCGTGCTGTTGTGGAATCTTTTATCAAACTCAATCCACGCTTGATGGTACGTAACCCTGTCATGTTCGTCGTGGAAGTTGGCAGCGTATTGACCACCGTCTTGTGGATTCAAGCCTTGTTCGGTCAGGGCGAAGCTCCCACTGGATTCATTGGGACAATCGCATTGTGGCTGTGGTTCACTGTCCTATTTGCAAACTTCTCCGAAGCGATAGCCGAAGGACGCGGCAAGGCGCAAGCCGAGTCACTCCGCAAGGCGCGGCAGGATACGCCCGCGAAGAAATTACGCGGCACGGCAACAGATGTGCAAAGCGCAATTTCAAAAACAGAAGTCGTTTCATCCACAACTCTTCGCAAAGATGATCTGTATCTCGTTGAAGCAGGCGACATTCTTCCCGCGGATGGCGAGATCGAAGCGGGAATTGCGTCAGTGGATGAAAGTGCCGTTACGGGCGAATCAGCTCCCGTTGTGCGTGAGGCGGGCGGTGATCGTTCCGCTGTCACAGGCGGCACGCGACTCCTTTCGGACTGGCTCATCATCCGCGTGAGTGCTGACCCTGGGCAGGGATTCCTCGACCGCATGATCAGCATGGTCGAAGGCGCGAAGAGACAGAAGACGCCGAATGAGATCGCGCTCAATATTTTGCTGGCTGGTTTTACGATCATCTTTTTGATCGTGTGCGCCACGCTGCTGCCGTATTCAATTTACAGCGTGGACGCGACGGGTCAGGGCACGCCGATCACCATCACGGTTTTGATCGCGCTGCTCGTGTGCCTCATCCCCACCACCATCGGCGGCTTGCTTTCTGCGATTGGTATCGCGGGCATGGATCGCATGATCCAGCGCAACGTCATCGCCATGTCGGGGCGCGCGGTGGAAGCGGCTGGCGATGTGGATGTGCTGCTGCTCGACAAGACGGGCACGATCACGCTCGGCAATCGTCAGGCTGTGGAGTTTATTCCTGTCAACGGCGTCAATGCAAAAGATCTGGCAGAAGCCGCGCAGCTTGCTTCCCTTGCCGATGAAACTCCCGAAGGCCGTTCCATCGTTGTGCTTGCAAAAGAAAAATTTGGATTGCGCGGGCAAACGATGGGCGCCAGCGAGAAGGCTCCGCATGGAATGCAGTTTGTTCCTTTCACTGCGCAAACCCGCATGAGCGGCGTGGACTATAACGGAACGTCGATTCGCAAAGGCGCGTCGGATACGATGACCGCGCTGATTCAGTCCACTGGAAATGTAGTCGCTTCTGATCTTAAGCTGACAGTTGATTCAATTGCCCGAACAGGCGGCACGCCTTTGGTGGTCACGCGCAACGCTCAGGCATTGGGCGTGATCCATTTGAAGGACATCGTCAAAGGCGGCATGAAGGAACGCTTTGCGCAACTGCGCAAGATGGGAATCAAGACCGTGATGATCACGGGTGACAATCCGCTGACTGCCGCAGCCATCGCCGCCGAAGCAGGCGTGGATGATTTCCTCGCGCAAGCCACACCTGAAACAAAATTGAAATTGATCCGCGAATATCAAACAGGCGGACGCTTGGTCGCGATGACAGGTGACGGCACGAACGACGCGCCCGCACTCGCACAAGCCGATGTAGCCGTTGCCATGAATACAGGTACACAACCCGCACGCGAAGCCGCCAACATGGTAGACCTCGACAGCAACCCGACCAAGTTAATTGAGATCGTAGAAATTGGAAAGCAGCTTCTCATGACGCGCGGCGCATTGACCACGTTCAGCCTTGCCAACGATGTCAGTAAATATTTCGCGATCATCCCTGCGGCATTTGCGAGCACCTATCCCATTTTGAATACGCTCAACATCATGCGGCTTGCCACACCGCAGAGCGCCATTTTATCGGCGGTAATCTTCAACGCGCTCATCATCATTGCGTTGATCCCGCTGGCATTGCGCGGCGTGCCGTATCGTGCCGTTGGCGCGGCGCAACTCCTGCGCGACAATCTTTTGATCTACGGTCTCGGCGGTTTGCTCGTGCCGTTCATCGGGATCAAGTTGATCGACATGCTTCTAGTCGCACTTGGACTTTCCTAGGAGGCCGAATGAACCTCAGATCGAACTCACTGAAATGGGCAGGCATATTTTCAACTGCCGTTTTGAATGCCGCAGTATTCCTGCCAAGAACATTTCATGTCTCAACTCAAATCCATCCGTGGCTTTTTGTCGTCAATATCTTTTGGCTTATTGCCATCTGTTCAGGAATATTTAGCTCATGAAAAATCAACTTCGCCCCGCTCTTACGATCTTTGCCCTGCTCACCATTATTACAGGTGTGATCTATCCTCTTTTGGTGACTGGAGTTTCACAAGTGCTATTTCCCAGCCAATCCAACGGAAGCATTATCACCGTCAACGGGAAAGCTGCTGGCTCCGAACTCATCGGTCAGCAATTTGATGATCCCAAATATTTCTGGGGACGCGTCTCCGCCGTCGGGTACAACGCTGACCTATCCTCTGGCTCGAATTACGGGCCGATGAATCCAGCATTGTTGGAAGCAGTTCAGGCACGCATTGACGCGCTCCAAGCCGCTGACCCTGACAACACGCTTCCGATTCCCGTTGACCTGGTGACTGCCTCTGCCAGCGGACTCGACCCGCATATCAGCGTCGCCGCAGCGTTGTACCAAGTCCATCGTGTGGCATCAGCTCGCGGGTTGAGTGAAGCGGATGTCCAATCGCTTGTGGAGCAGCACACCGAAGGTCGTCAATTTGGGATATTTGGTGAACCGCGAGTCAACGTCTTGCAACTCAACCTTGCATTAGACGATTTGAAATAAAAGTGAACAGCAGTCTGCTGTCTTGAGAAGGCATGATTATGAAAAAAATCAAACTTACACAAAAATTTTTCTACAATGGCGTGAGAGGCATGCTGAGTGCTGTGGCCGTGACCATTCCCATGTGGTTGATCGGAAGGGATGTGCTGGGCGAAGCTGTGATCAGTTTACTTTATCTGGCGCCGATTGCATGGAGCGCAAACAAGTGGGGGCAGGTCGCGGGAGTGAGCGCCGCGCTAACCGCTGCTTTGTGCTTTGATTTCCTGTTCATTCCGCCATTCTACACATTTGTCATTGGCAGTTTGGAAGGCTGGCTGGTGCTGGTTATATTCTTCGCGATAGCCATTCTGGTCATTGGGCGCATTCAAGACAGTTTGTCAAAAGCACGCGAAGCGACATTCATGTACGAATTAAGTTCAGCACTTGCAAATGCCCGCACACAGGACGCTGTCGCTCACATCGTAGCGCGGCATATTAGACAGCTTTTTCAAGCGTCATTGGTGTACGTGACTTTCCAGCAATCCAAACAAGCCGAGCGTGTTTCAGCAAGCGAACCACAAGCCAGGACAATGGAAAGCCGCCCAGACCGTATCCTTCCAATTTTGAGCTCATGGGGATTGGTCGGTGAGATCCAGATCTGGCGCGGTGAATTTGCAGATCTGCCGCAGGAAGAAAGTAATCTCTTCCAGAATTTTGTATCGGAAACTTCAAAGGCATTTGAACGGACGCTCTCCTTTGAAGTGGAAAAAATGCAAGCGAAAGCCTGAAAAATCAAGTTTGAATATATGAAGCCTCAAAGTTTTTTTCTTTGAGGCTTTACTTCTTTTCAGCAAAGAAAATGCAAGACAATGTACAAATCCCTTTTTAAGTGAGATACAATAAAAATAATGGAACAACGTCCTGATCCCGATGAATTACTTAAACACACGCAGGCAGAGGAACAAGCCGCGAAGCGTGGAAAGTTAAAAATCTTCCTCGGCTATGCTGCGGGCGTGGGAAAAACATACGCCATGCTTGAAGCCGCACATCAACGCAAGACGCAGGGAATTGATGTTGTGGTCGGTTATGTGGAAACCCACAAACGCGCTGAAACCGAAGAGTTGGTGGAAGGGCTGGATGTGCTGCCGCGCAAACAGGTGGAATATCGCGGCGTGACCCTGCCCGAAATGGATGTGGATGAAGTTATCAAACGTCATCCCGCAATTGTATTGGTTGATGAATTCGCGCACACCAACGCCCCCAACTCACGTCACCCCAAACGATATATGGATGTGGAGGAAATTCTTGACGCTGGGATCGATGTTTATACCACGCTCAACGTCCAACATTTGGAAAGTTTAAATGATGTCGTGGCGCAGGTGACGGGCGTCATCGTGCGCGAGACCGTTCCCGACCGTGTGCTGGATGAAGCCTCCGAGATCGAAGTCATCGACCTTCCGCCCGATGAATTGATGACGCGCTTGAAAGAGGGGAAGGTTTACATTCCCGAGCAGGCTTCACGCGCCATTGATAAATTTTTCCGCAAAGGGAATCTTACTGCTTTGCGTGAAATGTCTCTGCGCCGCGCCGCCGAACGCGTGGATGATCAAATGCGCTCCTACATGCAGACGCGCTCCATCTCTGGTCCGTGGGCTGCGGGTGAACGTCTGCTGGTTTGTATTAGCCCAAGTCCGCTGGCTGAGAAATTGATCCGCACCACGCGCAGGCTGGCTGATGAACTGAATGCGGAATGGTATGCGGTGTACGTGGAGATCGCATCGAAGCCCGAAACAAAACCAGCCAACCGTGAGCGCATCGGGCAGACTTTGCGATTGGCGGAAGAATTAGGCGCAAAGAGTCTCACGATCGCGGGCCGCTCCATTCAGGAAGCCGTATTGGATTTTGCGCACAAAAACAATATTACAAAGGTTGTCGTGGGCAAGCCGCTCAAGCCGCGCTGGCAGGAAATATGGAACGGCTCGATCGTTGACCAACTCATTTACGCCAGCGGCGATATTGACGTGTACGTGATCAGCGCGCGAACGGAATTAAGCAAATCCATTTTGCCGCGAGAGTG